>JAFZLP010000028.1 GCA_017551405.1 Bacteroidales bacterium | reverse complement strand
CGTCGCGCTGGTGTGGCTGGTGGTGCGTAAAATAGACTGGAAGAGCTTCCTCGAAGGCCTCAGGAACACCCGCTGGGTGTACATGCTGGGCTTTACCGTAGTAGCGGTGCTTGCCCTTGTCTTCAGGGCCCTCAGGTGGAAGCAGCTTCTGAAGCCCCTCGACGGCTCCACCACATTCATGGACTGCTGGGACGCCAACAACATCGGCAACCTCGGCAGCCTCGTCATCCCCGGCTCCTGCGAGCCCATACGAGCAGGCCTCATTACTTCCAAAAAGCTTCCGTTCCAGACAGTTTTCGGCACCATGATAATGGAGCGGGCCTGGGATTTCCTGTTCATTTTCCTCACCATCGTGCTCGCGCTGGTGCTCAAGCTGGACACTTTCGGGGGCTTCTTCCGCGAAAACATCGTCAGGCCCATAGTGGGTTCCACCGCCATCTGGCTCATACTGGTGGCCGGCGTCGTCCTCGCGGCGGCGTTCATCTGGGCGTGCTACCGCTTCCGCTCGAAAGTGAAGTTCTTCGACCGCATGGCAAGCATCATCGACGGCGTCGTGCAGGGCTTCAAGAGCTTCGGGAAGATGAAGAACAAGCTCCCGTATATCATCTACACCACCATGATATGGGTGATGTACACGTCCATGTGCTATTTCTGCCTCAAGGCCATCCCCGAACTCTCCGGGCTCGACATGGCGGACGCCCTCTTCCTGAGCGCCCTCGGCAACATAGCGTCGGTAATTCCGGTTCCCGGCGGAATCGGGGCCTACCATTATCTGCTGATGCTTTGCATATCATCGCTTTACGGCTTCAGCAACGAAACCGGCCTGCTCTTCGCCACCCTGAACCACGAGGGGCATGCGGTGGTTATCCTCGTGCTCGGAATCATTTCGTATATCACCCGCATGATACGCATGAAAAAATAGCTATCTTTGCAGTCCTTTCGGTTCCGTAGCTCAGTTGGATAGAGCAACAGCCTTCTAAGCTGTGGGTCTTGGGTTCGAATCCCAACGGAATCACACTCATACGCCTCCCAATTCTTTGGGGGGCGTATTTTGAATAATTATCGTTATATTTGTTACATGCCGAATCAGCCAAATCTAGCATCCCGCATCTGGGGTTTCTACCGCGACGGCTTCAGGAACATGACCTGGGGCCGGCCGCTGGTGTGGCTGATAGTGCTCAAGCTGTTCGTGCTGTTCGCAATCCTCCGCGTGTTCTTCTTCAAGCCGGCGATGGCCGGGATGAGCGAGGAGCAGAAGATCGAGGCGGTGGGGGAGCGGCTGGCCGGCGGCGCCACAGACCCAAATGACACTCTAACTCTTAATTGATACACATTATGGACGTAGTAATCTGGTCCCGCATCCAGTTTGCCATGACAGCAGCGTATCACTGGCTGTTCGTGCCCCTCACACTGGGCCTTGCCCTGGTCATGGCGGTGATGGAGACCCTCTATGTAGTCAAAAAAGACGAGTTCTGGAAAAAGACTGCACAGTTCTGGATGAAACTGTTCGCCGTCAACTTCGCGGTCGGACTCGCTACAGGTCTTATCCTGGAATTCGAGTTCGGCACGAACTGGAGCAACTATTCCTGGTTCGTGGGCGACATGTTCGGAGCTCCGCTTGCCATAGAAGGCATCCTGGCCTTCTTCATGGAAGCGACCTTCTTTGCAGTGATGTTCTTCGGGTGGAACAAAGTCTCCAAAAAGTTCCACCTTGCTTCCACCTGGCTCACCGGCATCGGCGCCACCATTTCGGCCTACTGGATACTGGTGGCCAACGGCTGGATGCAGAATCCCGTGGGAACCGCCTTCAATCCGGACACGGTCCGGAGCGAGATGGCCTCGGCTTCCGCATTCTGGGAAGTCGTTTCCAACCCGGTGGCAGTCAGCAAGTTCTTCCATTCCGTCACCAGCGGCTGGCTCACCGGCGGCATCTTCGTGGTGGGCGTGAGCGCTTGGTATCTGCTTAAAAAACGGAATGTGGAATTTGCCAGGAAGAGCATCCTGGTCGGCGCCATAGTCGGCCTGGTGGGCGCAGGTGCCGTGATGCTCTCGGGCGACTCTTCCGGCGTTCATGCCGCGGAATTCCAGCCCATGAAGCTGGCGGCTGCCGAAGGCCTCGAAGACGGAGGCGAAGGCGTGGCATTCACCGTCGTTCCCGGCATCAAAGTGCCGAAAATGCTCTCTCTCCTGGCTACTCACGACTGGAACGGCTTCGTGCCCGGCATCAACGACATCCTCAATGGCTATACCGACAGTGAAGGCAACGTCGTTCCTTCCATAGCCGACAAGATGGCCATGGGCCGCACGGCGCTCGACGCCCTGGCAACATACAGGGCCAACCGGGAATCCGATCCCGAACTGGCGGCCGCCGCAAGGGAAGTGCTGGACGCCAACGTGCAGTACATGGGCTACGGCCATCTCGAAAAGCCCGAAGACGTGGTGCCCCCTGTGGGCGTCGTGTTCTGGGCCTTCCGCCTCATGGTCGGCCTCGGCATGCTGCTGGCGCTGGTGATGCTGCTTTCGCTCATCGGCGCATGGAAAGACAGGCTCGGCAAATGGAGCTGGCTCCTGTGGGCCGCCATCATCTGCATTCCGCTGGTGTACATCTGCGGCCAGGCAGGCTGGATAGTGGCCGAAGTTGGCCGTCAGCCCTGGACCATCCAGGGGCTGCTGCCGGTGAACGTGGCCATCTCGAGCCTCAGCGCCGGAGCGGTGAAAACGACCTTCTTCGTGTTCCTGGCCGTCTTCGCCCTCTTCCTTGCCATCGAAATCCGGATCATGCTGCGCACCATCCGGAAAGGTCCCGAAGTTGAATCTGAAAACGCCTAGACCATGAGCTACGAATTCTTACAAAACTATTGGTGGTGCCTGGTGGCCCTTCTCGGCGGCTTGCTGGTGTTCCTGATGTTTGTCCAGGGCGCCAACCTGCACCTTGGCAACCGTATGCTGGACGATACCCGCAAAAGGATGCTCCTCAATTCCACCGGCCGCAAGTGGGAACTCACTTTCACCACTCTGGTCACCTTCGGCGGCGCTTTCTTCGCCTCCTTCCCGCTGTTCTACAGCACCAGTTTCGGCGGAGCTTACTGGGTTTGGGTGCTCCTGCTGATTACCTTCGTGTTCCAGGCGGTCGCCTACGAGTTCCAGAACAAGAAGGGTAACCTGCTGGGCGTTAAGGGTTTCCGTATCGCCCTGATGGTCAACGGCATCCTGGCCCCCTTCCTGGTGGGCACTGCCGTCGGCACCTTCTTCACCGGTTCCGACTTCACCGTGAACAAGCTTGCAATAGCCGACCCGTCCGCCCCGGTCATCAGCACCTGGGGCAGCGGATGGCACGGACTGGAGGCGCTGGGGCAGTACCATGCCGTGCTGCTTGGCTGCACCCTGGTGTTCCTCACCGCAATCCTGGGCTCGCTCTATATCCTGAACAATGTAGATGACGACGCCGTCCACGCGCAGATGCGCCGCAGCATCAAGGTCGGCACCGTGCCGTTCCTGTTCTTCTTCCTGACATGGGCGGTCATCCTGCTGGTGCGTCAGGGCTTTGCCGTTGATGCCCAGGGAGTTGTGTCCATGGAGCCGTTCAAGTACCTGCACAACCTGCTGCACATGCCGGTAGTCCTGGCGATGCTGCTGGCGGGCGTGGTGCTGGTG
>JAFZLP010000027.1 GCA_017551405.1 Bacteroidales bacterium | reverse complement strand
GAATAGATTTCGAGCCCGCGGGAATGCCAGCGCTCATAGAGGGGCAGCAGGACATCCAGATTGAACATCTTCTGCTCGGCGTCGGAAGGATCCCAGAAATGGACGATAACCGCCTTGGCTCCAAGGCCTGAAAGCGAAACCTCCTTGCCGTCGATGGCGGGGAGCGAGAGCTCGGGATAGTCCGCAGCTTCGGCGTTGTTCACCCTGTTCTGCACGGAGAGCAGGTTTTCGCGGCGCTCGGTCTCTTTCTGGAGAGCCTTGACGTAGCGGGAATCGGGGTACTCGGCTGTGAGTGAATCACATACCTTACGGAAAATGATGGCGTCGGTAAGCTGGTTGAATACGGGAGTGTACTCGTTCAGGCTTTCGTAGAGCACGGGCACGCACGCCAGGCTTCCGGGATGCGCAAGCAGGAAGCTCACGCACTCGCGGTAATGGCCGACGAAGAGCCTGGCCATTTCGGAATTCATGCCACCCTGCTCGTCGAGAACCTTCATTTGGGAGGCGAAGGCGGCGAAACGCTTTTCGTTTTCCGCCAGGTAGCCGGAATCTTCGGAACCCTCGACCGTAAAGTTGCCCAGGGTGTCGGCCGCCACAGTCACTTTGTCCCCGCTTTTAAGCAGGAGGGAGGCTATCTTTGTGCCGTCGTGGAACAGATAGACGAACTCGGGCTGGCCTTTCTCTACGGGCATGCTGTACCTGAAAGCGCCCGAAGCGTCGGTCTTGACGGTGTCGAGCACAGTCCATGCGTTCATGTTGAGTTCCCTGACTTCCACATTATGACCGGGCGCGTCCTTGACGGTGCCCTGAACGGACGCCTTGGGAGTGCACGCGAGAGGCAGCAGCGCCGCCAGCGGGAGGATGAACCTAAGCAAGTTTTTCATATTCAGCGAGTATGGCTTTGGCTATTTCGGCCTTTTGTTCGTCGGTGACCACGGGACGCTCCTTGCGGAAGTCGAGGTCTCCCTCGGTCTGGAGGGGTACGAGATGGATGTGCGTATGCGGCACTTCCATGCCCAGGACGGCGACTCCCACCCTCTTGCAGGGCACCGCCGCCTTTATGGCCTGCGCGACCTTGCGGGCGAATGCCCAGAGCCCTTCGTAGGTCTTTTCGTCCAGATTGAAGATGTAGTCGTCCTCTACATTCCTGGGGATTACGAGAGTATGGCCCGGAGCGAGCGGGTTGATGTCGAGGAAGGCATAGAAGTCTTCGCTTTCAGCCACCTTGTAGGAGGGTATTTCGCCTGCGGCGATGCGTGTGAAAATGGTTGCCATGGCCGTAATCGCTTAGAATGAGATGTCGAGGATTTCGAATTTGATGGCGCCGGCAGGAACCGTGGCCTCCACGACTTCGCCCTTGCCGTGGCCGAGGAGGGCCTTGGCGATGGGGGTCGTGGCGGCGAGCTTGCCGTGCGCGAAGTCGGCTTCCTTCTCGCCCACGATGGTGAACTCCATGACTGCACCGGCATTCAGGTTCTTGACCTTTACCTTATTGAGCATCTGGACTTTATCGGTATTGATCTGGGAAGCATCCACAACTTTGGCATTTGCAATCGTATCCTGCAGCTGGGCGATCTTGAGCTCCAGCAGCCCCTGGGCCTCGCGGGCAGATTCATACTCTGCGTTTTCCGAGAGGTCTCCCTTCTCACGGGCCTCGCCTATCGCCGCGGCTATTACCGGACGCTGGGCCAGAGCCTCGTCCAGTTCTTTCTTAATGGCATCGAGCCCTTCCTGGCTCATGTAGTGTACTTGTGGCATTTTAAAGTCAATTAAAAAGGAGTTCCGCCATATGGCAGAACCCTGTCTCTTTTGCAAATATACGAATATTATTTAAGATTTCCCAACAGCGCCCTGCAAGATTCTTCATCCGCAGCAAGCTGTACGCGCAGTTCCTGCAAATCGCCAAACTGCTTCTCGTCCCTTATCCTGCGAAGGAATTCCAGCCTCATGCAGCGGCCGTAAATCTCTTCGTTGAAATCGAAGATATGGGTTTCTATGCCGTTCCCGATATTCGTCATGCCGTAGAAGGTTTCGTCCCCCAGATGCACCCTGGTCAGGTAAACTCCGTCCGCGGGGACGAGCTTCATCTGTTCGTACAGCGCCAGGTTGGCGGTGGGGAACCCTATGGTACGGCCGAGTTTGCGCCCGTGGACCACCTCACCTTCGATGGCATAGTCATAGCACAGGTACACCGAAGCGGTGGAGACGTCTCCGGCGAGGAGGGCCTTGCGTATCTTGGTGGAACTCACGGCCAGGCCTATAGCCGACACCTTTTCGGTAGTTATCACCTCCAGCCCGAGCCTCGACGCGATGGCGGCTATCTGCTCCGGGGTGCCGGAATCGTGACCTATACGGTTGTCGTAGCCCAACAGCATCGCGGTGCCGCCGAAGCGGTCGATCACGGTTCCCTTCAGGTATTCCTCAGTGGAGAGGCGGGAAAACTCCTCGGTGAACGGAAGCACCTCCACCCTGTCCACGCCAAGGCTTTTCAGGAGGATTATCTTTTCGTCCAGGGTATTGAGGAGACGCAGGCTGATGGCGTCGCTATGGAGGACAATCCTGGGATGGGGCCAGAAGGTTATTATGAGACTCTCCTCTCCGCGCTCGCGCGCGGAGTTGACGAGAGTCTCGATAACCATGCGGTGTCCGATGTGGACACCGTCGAAGAATCCGGTAGCTACTACAGCCATTTTACCAACGGGAAGTCCTGACGATGGGGCAGGAGTGCATTCTTGGCATAGATACGGGTGCCGACCTGGTACATACCGGTACGTTCGGGAAGGACATAGACCTTGAACGTGGCCACTCCGTCCTCGAACTTGGCGAGCGAATAGTCGAACTTCTCCTGGATGTGGAGTTCGCCCTTCTTGTCGGAGGTGGCGAAGATGATCTCCACGCCTATGTCTTCGGGTGAAAGGCCGGCCAGGTCAAGCACTATCTCGCTTTCCAGCATCTTGGAGGGAGAAAGCACGTAGGAGGCGTTGGGCGTGGTGCGGGAAAGCACCTTGAGATTGGGCCACGCTTCGGCCACGCCGCTCTTCCATGCCGCCAGTTCCTTTGCCTTGAGGTTGTCGTCGGCCGCAAGCATGTTGTAACGGTCGAACTGGGGCTGGTAATACTGGATGCAGTAGTCTTCCATCATGCGGTTGGTGGTGAAGTTGCAGGCCACCTGCGCAATGGTGTTCTTGATGTACGCCACCCATTCGGCGGAACGGCCGGTAGCGGGGTCGATATCGTAATAAGCCGGCGCTATCTCGTTCTCGATGATGTTGTAGATGGTGGCGGCGTCCATCTCGTTCTGGTACTGCTGGTCGTCGTAGGTGCGCTTCTGGGGAAGAGCCCAGCCGCAGCCTTCCTTATAGCCTTCCACCCACCAGCCGTCAAGCACGCTGAAGTGCATGACACCGTTCATGGATGCTTTCTCTCCGGACGTTCCGGAAGCCTCCTGCGGACGGGTGGGGTTGTTCATCCACACGTCCACGCCCTGCACGAGGCGCTTGGCGAGGGAGATGTCGTATCCGGGCACAAACACTATCCTGCCCAGGAAACGCGGCTCCTTGGAGATTTCGATGATCCTCTTGATGAGGTCCTGGCCCATGCCGTCGGCAGGATGCGCCTTGCCAGCAAAGATGAACTGCACCGGATGCTCGGGGTCGTTGACTATGCTGTCGAGACGGTCGAGGTCGGTAAACAGGAGGGTGGCGCGCTTGTAGGTGGCGAAACGGCGGGCGAAGCCTATGGTGAGGACATCCTCGCTGAGCCTGTCCTTGATGGCCACCACCTCGCCGGGGCTGTAATGGGCGCTCATCTCCGGATTGCCGAGGCGGTCGTTGATGATGCGGATGAGATCGTGCTTGAGGATCTTGCGGGTTTTCCAGATCTCGTCGTCACCGACATTGTAGATGCCGCCGAAACAGCGTTTGTCGTAATGGTGGGTGAAGAACTCCGGACCGAACACGCGGTAATGGATCTGCTTCCACTCCCTGGACGCCCAGGTGTTGTAGTGCACGCCGTTGGTGACGTAGCTCACATGCAGCTCCTCCGGGAGATATCCGGGATACATGTTGGCGAATATCTTCTGCGACACCTGGCCGTGAAGCATGGAAACGCCGTTCACGTTCTGGGAACAGTTGGCAGCCAGGACGCTCATGCTGAAGCGCTCGGCGGGATCGTCCACATGCACCTTACCCATGCTGAGGAAGGTTCTCCATTCGATGCCGAAACGGGCGGGATAATGGCCGAGGTACTTGGAGAGCATTTCCTCCTCGAAGGAGTCGTGCCCTGCCGGGACCGGGGTGTGGGTGGTGAACAGGCCGCTCGCGCGGACAAGCTCCATCGCTTCCCAGTAGCTGAGGTTCTGCCCCTGCATGAATTCGCGCAGACGCTCGAGCCCTATGAAGGCGGCATGGCCCTCGTTGCAATGATAGATCTGGGGATTGAGCCCCAGCGCACGCAGGGCCCTGATTCCGCCGATGCCGAGGAGTATCTCCTGCTTGAGGCGGTTCTCCCAGCTGCCTCCGTAAAGCTGATGCGTCACCTCTCGGTCTTCGGGGATGTTGTCCTCGAAATCGGTGTCGAGAAGGTAGAGGTCGGTACGGCCGACGGCGACCTTCCAGATGCGGGCATGCATCTCGCGCCCGGGCATCTGCATGGAGATGGTGATCCAGCGGCCGTTCTCGTCGGTAACGGGATCCGCGGGTATCTTCAGGAAGTCCTGGGCGTCGTATTCGGCCACCTGGTTACCCTGGGGAGTGATCCTCTGGGTAAAGTAGCCGTAGCGGTACAGAAGGCCGACGGCCACCAGGTTCACGTTCATGTCACTGCTCTCCTTGAGGTAGTCGCCCGCAAGGATACCGAGGCCTCCGGAATAGATCTTGAGGCAGGCGTCCAGGCCGTATTCCATGCAGAAATAAGCTATGGAGGGGGTACCCCTCTTCTGCTTCTCGGCCATGTAGGCGTTGAACTCGTCCATCACGGAGCGCAGGTTGCCGAGGAACGTGGAGTCCTGGGCGAGCTGGCGGTACCGCTTGAGCGACACGTTGTCCAGGATTTCCATGGGGTTATGCCCGGAATTGTGCCAGAGCTCGTAATCTATGTATTTGAACAGTGCCTTCGCGTTGTCGTTCCAGCACCACCAGAGATTTCTGGAAAGGGTTTCAAGGTCCCTGATTTCCCCGGGCAGATGGCGCGTCACGCGTACACTCTCCCAGGACGGAGAATCGATATCAATTCTTTGCAGCATATGCTTCGTTTACTCTTATGATAAAGTCGCTGAGGACGTTCATGTAATTGATGAACGCCTCGTACGGGGTGTCGTAGGGGTTGAAATACTTGTGCACGTCCCCGTCCGAGAAATACTTCGTGCACATGTAATAGAAGTGGTCGCTTTCCTGAAGATGGGCGAAATCCCCCCAGAGCACGGGATCGTCTATGATGGAGAGTTTCTCCACCAGGTCATACAGCTTGTTGAAGGCATCCTGCTGGAGTTCGTTGCCCAGCCATGCGGTGACGTCCCTTTCTTCGTCGGCCCAGGAAATGGGAGCCGGCACTTCCAGTTCGGAAACCGCATCGAGCTTCTTGGCGGCTTCGGACGGAGTCACGAACGCAAGCTCCTTGGTACCGAGGGCAGTCTTGGGCAGCTCCTTCATGAAGTCGAAGATGCCGCTTTCCACGCTCTGGTGTTCACCGAAGGTCTCGTAGTCCATGAAAAGGTTGAAGATTTCGCCTTCTTCCTCGAGCAGCCAGCTGACGAACTTGTCCGCGGTGAGGGGCCATTCATCCCAGCCCCTGTTGGAGAAGCGGAAAGCTATGTCGTCGCTGAATTTGTAGTTGCGGAGGAGCAGCTTCTGAGCCGGCTGCCTGCAGTTGCTGTACAGGTAGTTGGGGCTGCGCCAGCCCATGATGTGCCTCGCACCCTCGGTGAGCACGGTCTTGAAGCCCAGTTCGTAGAGCTGGGTGCCGATTTCATCGGAGTAGATGAGCTCGGTGTTGCGGAAGACCTTGGGAGTCTGGCCGAAGTACTGCTCGATGGTGTTCTTCTGCCGGGTGATCTGGTGCTTGAACTCGTTGAAGCTCTTGAGCGACACCAGGGAATGGCTGTAGGTTTCGCAGAGGAACTCCACGCAGCCGGTGTCGGCAAGCTTGCGGAAGCTGTCGATCACGGCGGGGGCATAGCGGTCGAACTGCTCGAGCACGGTGCCGGTGATGGAGAACGCCACCTTGAATTTACCCTTGTTTTCCTGTATTGCCTTGAGCAGCAGCTCGTTCATCGGCAGATAGCACTTGGTTGCCACCCTGCGGAGAATGGTGCGGTTGGCGAAATCGTCGTAATAATGCGAATCCTTGCCTATATCGAAGAATCTGTAGAGACGGAGCCTGGTAGGTTGATGCACCTGGAAGTACAGACAGATATTCTTTTTCATGGCTTACTGATTTATTGCTGATTCATAAACTTTCTTGAGCTTTGCGGTGGCGTTGTTCCACTTGAGGGCGTTCACCTCGTCGAACCCTTCCTTCTCGGCGAATTTCGAGAGGGCCGGATAGGAGAGGAGGGCGTAAATGTCGTCCGCCATGGCGTCGACATCCCAGAAGTCCACCTTGAGCGCATACTTCAGCACCTCGGAGGCGCCGCTCTGATGCGAAATGATAGAAGGCACGCCGGTGCGCATGGCCTCCAGCGGGGAGATGCCGAACGGTTCGGAAACCGAAGGCATGATGTAGACGTCGGACAGGGCGAACATCTTCTGGACGTCCGCTCCGCGCAGGAAGCCGGTGAAATGGAACCTGTCGCTGATTCCGAGCCTGGCGACCATCTTGATGCAGCGGTTCATCATGTCGCCGCTGCCGGCCATCACGAAGCGCACGCCTTCCGTACGCTTGAGCACCTTGGCGGCGGCTTCGATGAAGTACTCGGGGCCTTTCTGGAAAGTGATGCGGCCGAGGAAGGTCACGACCTTGTCGCGCACTCCCCTCTCGACGCTGAGATTTTCCCTGCCGCTGAAGTCCACCGCGTTATGGACGGTGAAGACCTTGGAAGGATCTATGCCGTAGCGGTTGATGACTATGTTGCGGGTGAGGTCGCTGACCGTCACTACGCGGTCGGCCTCCTCCATGCCCCTCTTTTCGATGGCGAATACCCTGGAGTCCACCATGTCGTCGGTGCCGCGGTCGAAAGAGGTGGCGTGCACGTGCACGACGAGCGGCTTGCCGGTGAGCTCCTTGGCGGCGATGCCGGCCAGATAGGTGAGCCAGTCATGGGCGTGGATGACGTCGAATTCATCCTTGTGCTGCATGGCTATGGTGCCGCCCACCATGGCGTAGCGGGCAACCTCTTCGAGAAGGTTGGAGCCATACTTGCCGCTGAACTTGTATTTCTGGCCATAGGAGATGCGGAAATCCTTCACCTGCCTCTCGCGCTCCTCGTCCACGATGTTGGAGAATTCTTCGGGATCGGCGTAAGGGATGAGGTTGGAGCCGATGTGCACGAACTTCACTTTGTCGAGGAATTCGTCCACCGAGTTTTCGAACGACTCCACCGCAACGTCGCTGGCGTTGATTATCGTGGTGCTGGTCTGATCCTCGTCGCCGCTGGCGGAGGGCATCACGAAGATGCTCTTTACGCCATTGTGGGCCAGGCCCTTGACTATGCCTTCGCAGGCAGTGCCCAGACCTCCGGCGATGTGAGGAGGAAACTCCCAGCCGAACATTAGTACTGTCATGGCCTGTCCTCCTTGTTTTCGTTAATCATGTATTCCACTGCGAGCAGGGCGGCGGTGCTGAGCGCGGATGCAATCGCACCGTGCGGTTCCTGTGGCGGATCTCCGTCATAAAGCTCGCTGAACGCTCCCACTCCGTGCTTTCCGAGATCTTCGTAGAACGACTTGATGAGCCATTCGGCCTTGTGGCAGAAGGAAGGTCCGTTCAGCTTGAAGCCCGCCTTCACGTAGTGCTCGAGCAGGAAGGTGCGGGTGCTGCCCTGATGGTAGGCCAGGTCGCGGTCGATCTGCGAGCCCTCGTAGATGCCCTTGTATTTTTCGTCTCTCGGGGAGAGAGTGCGTATGCCCCTGCGGGTTTCCAGCTCGTTGGAGACCACCCTGAATACGGAGGGCTCCAGCATTTCGTCGAGCGGGGAATACTCCACCCACAGCGTCACGAGCTGGTTGGGGCGGATTTCCAGATTCTGGCCGTAGTTGTCAACGTAGTCGGCGAGACAGCCGCGGTCTTCGTTCCAGAAGGTGGGCTGGAAATTGAGCTTCACCCTGTCCTTTATCGGGTTCCACCTGGAGATGAAGTTCCTGTCCCTGCCGTACTGCGCCTCCATTTCGAGGGCGAAGCAGATGCAGTTGTACCAGAGGGAGTTGGTCTCCACCTGGTAGCCGGCGCGCTCGGTGACGGGATTGCCGTTTATGTACGCGTTCATCCAGCTGAGCGCGACGCGGTCCATCTGGGCCCAGAGGAGCCCGTTCGGGTGCATGGTGACTTCCTTGCGGCAGCCGGGGAGATAGCTCTCCAGGATGCCCTTCACCGTGGGGCCGTATTTCTTCCAGACCTTTGCGGGATCGGCGCCGAAGCGGATGTAAGCCTGCAGCACGCTGGCCATGTAGAGGGGAGCCTCCACCTGGGTGGTGCGGCGCAGCAGGCGCTCCTGCTCGTCGGCGATGAGATTGTCGAGGATTTCCTCGAAGGTATGGGTGTCGCCGTTGGCATAAAGCGTGAGGCCCGGGAGCGCGATAAGGGTTTCGCGGAGAAGGCCGGTGTACATCCACGAGAAGCCGGCGGTGATTTTCTTGCGGTTGTTGTGGTTGCAGATGAAAAGGTCGGCCCAGTGAACGAGCTGGTCACGGTTGCCCTGGATGGCGGGCATCTTTGCAACGGTAGCGTCGAAGGTGCGCTTGAAGCCTGCGGGAGCCTCTTCGGCAAGCGATGCCGATACGATGAGGCTGTCCCCCTCCTTCATGCTGCCTTCGAACCAGCCCGGTACCAGGAGATCCTCCTTGCAGTCGAAACCGCGGCGGTATTCGTCGGAATAGGTGATGCCCTTGTACCAGTCGGGAGACGGCACGAACTTGAAGCCCGAACGGCTGCACTGCAGCACGAGATTGGGGAAGTTCGGATAGAGCCTGAAGGAGGCGCCTCCCTCGACCGGAGTGAAGCCGGTGTCGGCGGATGAATTCTCCTGGGTGAGCGCATGGATGTTGCGGAATGCCAGGAAAGGCCTGAGCTGCAGCGTAGCCTTGGCCGGCGACGAAACGAGCTCGTACTTGATGAGGATGCGGTCCGAGTCGGGCATGAGGAGGAGGCTCTTGCGGAACTCTATCTCCCCGACCTTGTAGGTGATGGTCGGTACCGGATCGGCATCGAAGTCTATCACATACTTGTGGCCGCGCGGCTCGTAGATGTCGCCGTAGCAATGGATTCCGAGGTTAAACTGCTTTCCGTTGACGATGAAGGACTCGTCGATGGCCGAAAGCAGCAGGAACTTGTCTCCGCCGAAACGGTCCAGCGTGACGGACAGCAGACCGTGGTAGCGGCGCGTATTGCACGTGACGATGCTGGTGTTGCAGTATGCACCGGTCTTGTTGGCGCTGATGATCTCCCGCTTCAAAGAGTAAGAGAGATTCACCAGCTCCGCTTTGTTAAATTTCAAAAATGCCATATATCAATGACTTATCTAAGTTTCTTAAGTACAATCGCGCTCCTGCTCGGCAGATACAGGTACAGCGTGTGGTCCATTTCAGGGTTGCCGTTGGGCGATTTCTCCGCCAGGGCAACGTGGGTTCCGCCTCCGGAAAGCCGCGAGAAACCGTCGTAGACGGCATCATCGGAGTTCAGGACCATATCCCACTCCCCCTCCGGCGCAGAGAATCCATATTCCTGGAAAGACTGCGTCGGATTGAAATTCAGTGCAAAGATACAATTTTTCCGAAGGAAAACCAGTATTTTCTTCTCCTCATCCGCAGTAAGCAGCACGGGGCTGTCGGAAAGCACGTCGTTCTCTTTCATGAAATGCACCATGTCGGCGTCGAAATTCTGCAGGTTCCTGTAGCGCAGGTCGTCCCTGTCGGCCAGGCTCCAGAGGCGGCGGGCATATTTGAAGCTCCATCCGTTGCCTTCGCGAGGGAAGTCTATCCATTCAGGATGCCCGAACTCGTTGCCCATGAAGTTGAGATAGCCGTCTCCGGCAGTGGCCGCGGTCACGAGGCGTATCATCTTGTGAAGAGCTATGCCTCTGTCTATCAACAGGTTCTGCGACCCCTTGTTCATACTCCAGTACATCTCCTTGTCGATCAGGCGGAAGATGATGGTCTTGTCTCCAACAAGGGCCTGGTCGTGGCACTCCGCGTAGGAAATGGTCCTTTCGTCCGCACGCTTGTTGGTGAGCTCGTACCAGATTTCCCCGGGGCTCCACTGCTCGTCGCTCTTTTCCTTTATCCACTTGATCCAGTGGTCGGCGACGCCCATGGCCATGCGGAAGTTGAAGCCCACTCCGCCCTGTTCGAACGGCGCCGCCAGGCCGGGCATGCCGCTGACGTCCTCGGCTATCGTGATAGCGTCGGGATTCAGCTCATGGATGAGCCTGTTGGCAAGGGCCAGGTAGGTGACGGCATTGTCGTCCACGCCGCGGCCGAAGTAGATCTCATAATTGCCGAAGTCAGTCCCCAGGCCGTGGTCCCAGTAAAGCATGCTGGTCACCCCGTCGAAGCGGAATCCGTCCAGATGGTATTCCTGCATCCAGAACTTGCAGTTGCCCAGGAGGAAGTACGTCACCTCGTCCTTGCCGTAGTCGAAGCAGCGGCTGCCCCATGCGGGATGATAGCCTGCGGCTCCGGGGTAGAAGTAGAGGTCTTCCCTGCCGTCGAAACGGCCGAGCCCCTCGATTTCGTTGGACACCGAGTGGGAATGCACTATGTCCATGATTACGGCGATGCCCATCCCGTGGGCTTCGTCCACCAGGGCCTTGAATTCCTCGGGGGTGCCGAAGCGGGAGCTCAGGGCGTAGAAATTGCTCACCTGATAGCCGAACGAGCCGTAGTAGGGATGCTCCTGGAGAGCCATGATCTGCAGGGTGTCGTAGCCCAGCTTCTTCACCCTCGGGAGGACGGTCTTGCGGAAGTCATCGAAACCGGCCACTTTCTCCTCCTCGCCGCTCATGCCTATGTGGCATTCGTAGATGAAGGGATGCTCACGCTTCCCGGGCCCCTTGTGCTTCCACTCATACGGTTTTTCCGGCGCCCATACCTGGGCGCTGAAGACCTTGGTACTCGCGTCCTGCACCACCCTGGTGACATATGACGGGAGACGCTCCCCCGCCCCTCCGGGCCACTCTATCCAGAGCTTGTACAGCTCTCCGTGACGCAGGAACATGGCGGGAACGGTAATCTCCCAGTTGCCGCCGCCCACAGGCTTGAGCCTGTAGGCCTCGCTGCGTTTCCAGTTGTTGAAATCGCCCACGAGATACATCCTGGTAGCGTTAGGAGCCCATTCGCGGAATATCCAGTCGCCGCCGTCGGTCTTGTGGAGGCCGTAGAAAAGCTGGTTGTTGGCAGCGTCGGCGATGGTCTTTCCGCCCACGTTCGAGATGAGTTTCGCAGCAGCCGCATCTATGCGGGCGTGGCGCGCATCGATAGCCCCCTTGAAAGGTTCAAGCCAGGGGTCGAGCTCATATATCATTTTCTTTTTCATACTCTTTCCGTCATTCATTTTCAACGCTCTCAATGCTTTCCCGGACGCCGCGAAGATAGTCGCGGCAGTCTTTGATGAGAGTCCGGCTCTCCTTCACGAGGCCGGCTATGTCGTCGAGACTGGTCTTTGGATCCTCGACCCTGACTGCAATCTCCTCGAGCCTGGCCATCG
>JAFZLP010000004.1 GCA_017551405.1 Bacteroidales bacterium | reverse complement strand
GTTCGTCCAGAAGAACGTGGTGACCATGGAGCAGGAGGGGAACACCGTCTTCAGGTACGACCCGCTCACCTGCCAGCTTTCCTTCAACCGCGACAGGTGCGAGTTCCGCGCTTCCACGGACAACATGTCCGACTATTTCGTGCTGGTGCTGAACGAGATTCCTTCGGAAAAGGAGCAGAAGGTCACGGGCACCCTCACCTGGACCACTCCGACCGATATCTACATGAAGAAAAACGCCACCTTCCAGACGGTGAGGCTGGAAGGTGACATGATCTGGCTCTGGAGCCACAGCGGCCATATAGGCCTCGTGGTCAGGATGCTCGATTAGTAGCTGAGGGCTCTGTCATCAACGGCAAACAATCGTAGTGGAACCGTCTCTCAGCAAGTAGTGGTCCAAATAGGAAGGGAGGAAATAAAACGACAGAGAGAAGCTGTCTCCTTTATAATCCGGAATAGGTTTCACGATGAAACGATACTCACTTCCGGATTTTTGCTCCATACTGAAAAATTCGTCTTCATACTGGACAAACGATTTGTCGAAACAGTCCTTTACGATGTACTTTTTTACAGGGCCTAAAGCGGGAGCATGATAGCACGCCTGGAAGATATATGAATCCCCTTCACTCACAACCATAAAATCTGCCCCATTTCGCAAATCAACCTCAGTCATTTCCGGATATACGCCCAATGGTGAATTGTCCGGGGGTGGCGGCAACAAATACCAACGGCTAGGGACCGCCTCAATACCGGACAGGAGTTCTGTCACTACTTTCGAGGACTCTGCCGAACCTGCCACGACTGATGCAAGATCATTGTCCTCCAGAAAAAACGACACAGTCTCCGTCGGCAATGCAGACGCCTCGTCTGACCAAGTCATGTGAATGCTTCGGTTTTCTCGCATCAGGGTGATGGATGAGGGGGGATTCTCCTGGCTCAAACTGTCTTTAAGCCGCGACCATGTTTCATGGACAAGAAGCAAGGTCGTCCTGCTGCCGTATGAACTCTCAGGAAGAGCCTCAGCTTCCGTCCGAAGAAGGATATCAGCCACATTCAATTCAACAGTAGAGCCGACAATCTCCGGTTCGGATGTTTGGGAACAAGCATACACCAGAAAAAAGAGTGCAATGAACACCAAATAATGTTTCATGATTCCATACATATATGTTGGTCCTTAATTTCAACTGCGATTGTAAAAATCACAACTGCAATACTGACTTTCAAACTGAATGTAGCCGTCTCAGACTGAATTGTTGTTTCACTGCTCATCTCTTTCGAACAGGAAAGCACCGCCCACACAAAGGACAAAATGGCTAGTATCTTGGCTATTTTCTTACACCACTAATAGCTGAGGGCAATTCCGATAAAGTCGTCCGGCTTGAGCGCTGCGCCTCCGATGAGGCCGCCGTCGATATCTTTCATTGCGAACAGTTCAGCGGCATTCGAAGGCTTGCAGCTGCCACCGTAGAGGATGGTGGTTTCTTCGGCTGCCTCCTTGCCGAACTTGCCGGCAAGCACCTTGCGGATGTAGGCGTGGATTTCCTCGGCCTGCTCGGCGGTAGCGGTCTTGCCGGTACCGATAGCCCAGACGGGCTCATAGGCCACGATGATGTTCTTGAGCTCTTCGGCGGTGAAGTTGAAGAGGACGTTCTCTATCTGCTCCTTCACCACATCGAAATGCTTGCCAGCCTCCCTCTGTTCGAGATTCTCGCCTACGCAGAGGATGACGCCCAGACCGCCTGCGAGGGCGAGCCTGACCTTCACGACCAGCTTTTCATCGGTTTCGCCGTAATACTGACGGCGCTCGGAATGACCGAGGATTGTCCATTTGCAGCCAACGCTCTTGAGCATGTCTACGGAGACCTCTCCGGTGTAGGCGCCCTTTTCGTGGTCGGCGCAGTTCTGTGCGGAAAGTTCTACCCTGGAGCCCTTTATAGCCTCGGCCACGGCGGCCAGATGGGTGAAGGGAGGAGCCACGATAAGGCCTACGTTTTCGGGAAGTTCGGCAGATTTTGCAGCGACTGCCTTCGCGAGTTCAATTCCTTCGGGAACGGTGGTGTTCATCTTCCAGTTCCCGGCTACGATTTTTTTACGCATATTTATGTGTTTTAAGTTTCTCCGGATTGCAAATTTAGCAATAATTGCCCAACTTTGCAGGTCAAATCATTCGGAGATGAAAAATTTTGTAGAGGAACTCAAATGGAGGGGGATGATCAAGGACATCACCCCCGGGACTGAAGAAGAACTCATGAAGGGCCCGGCCTCCGCCTACGTGGGCATAGACCCCACCGGAGACTCGCTTCATATCGGGCACCTTGTAAGCATAATGATACTTAAGCATTTCCAGGCCTGCGGCCACAAGCCTTACTGCCTGGTGGGAGGCGCCACCGGCATGATAGGCGACCCGTCCATGAAGAGCCAGGAAAGGAACCTCCTGGACGAAGCCACCCTGGCCCACAACGTGACCGCCCTCAAGGCCCAGCTCTCGAAATTCCTCGACTTCGGTTCCGACGCCCCCAATAAGGCCGAGCTCGTGAACAACTACGACTGGATGAAAGACTACACCTTCATCAATTTCACGCGCGATATCGGCAAGCTCATCACCGTCAATTACATGATGAGCAAGGATTCAGTCAAGAAGCGTCTCAGCCGCGATTCCTCCGAAGGCATGTCCTTCACCGAATTCAGCTACCAGCTCCTCCAGGGTTACGATTTCCTGTATCTTTTCGAGCACAACAACGTCACCCTGCAGCTTGGCGGCGCCGACCAGTGGGGCAACATCACCACCGGCGTGGAGATGATACGCAAAGTCCTTGACAGGCAGGCGTTCGCACTCACATGCCCGCTCATCACCAAGGCCGACGGCGGCAAATTCGGCAAGACCGAAAAGGGCAACATCTGGCTCGACCCGCAGCGCACCAGCCCCTACCAGTTCTACCAGTTCTGGCTCAATGTAAGCGACGAAGACGCCGAAAAGTACATCAAGATCTTCACCCTGCTCGACCGCGAAACCATCGAATCCGCCATCGCCGAGCACCGCACCGACCCCGGCCGCCGCGTCCTGCAGAAGCTTCTCGCAAAGGAAGTCACCGTTATGGTGCATGGCCAGGAAGAATACGACAGGGCCATCGCCGCTTCGCAGCTCCTCTTCGGCAAGAGCACAGGCGAAGACCTCCGCAAGCTCGACGAGCGCACCCTGCTCGACGTGTTCGACGGGGTTCCCACCTTCGAGGTCGCGAAGGGCTCCCTCCCCTGCGGCATACTCGATTTCCTGGCAGTGGAAACGAACATCTACGCATCCAAGGGCGAAGCCCGCAGGGCCATCCAGGGCAACGGATTCAGCCTCAACAAAGACAAGTTCACCTCGCCCGAAGGCAGCGTCACTCCCGAAGACGTGGTGGACGGCAAATACATCCTCTGCCAGAAGGGCAAGAAGGATTATTATCTGGTAATAGTCAAGTAAAATGGAAAGCGCTCCGTCAAAAAGGCAACTCAAGGTTGCACGGGAAATCCAGCGTGACCTCGCCGAAATAATCCGCAGCAAGGGCATGGCCGCCTTCGACGGAGCCATGGTCACGGTGAGCGAGGTGCGCATCAGCCCCGACCTTTCGGTGGCCAAGGTTTTCGTCAGCATCTTCCCCTCCGAAAAACAGGGGAAGGTAATGGATCTGCTTTCCGAGCAGAACCGGAGCATACGCGGGGAACTGGGCCAGAAGATAGGACGGCAGCTCCGCATCGTGCCGGAGCTCGACTTTTTCCTCGACACCTCCCTCGATTACGCAGCACACATAGAAGAACTCCTCAAAAAATGAGGCTCGCGCCCTTCATAGCGGGGAGATACCTTTTCGCGCGCAAATCGCACAATGTAATAAATGTGATTTCGGCGATAAGCGCCCTGGGCATGGCGATAGGCACGGCCGCTCTCATCCTTATCCTGAGCGTCTACAACGGCTTCGACAAGATCATCAAAGACAACATGAGCGACGTCGACGCCGATTTCGTCGTGCGTACCGCCTCCGGAAAGCGCTTCGAGCCTTCGGCTGACATCCTCGATTGGCTCGCCGGCAGGCCGGAAGTGGCGTCTGTAGGCAAGGTCCTGGAAGAGAATGTGTTCATCCTGCACGAAGGCAACCAGTCCATTGCGTCAGCCAGGGGCGTCGATTCCGTTTACGTGCAGTCATCGGGCATGCACAATCACCTGCTGCTCGGGAACTGGAGCCTCCACGACGGGGATCTTCCGCTTGCAGCCTTGGGCACCGAGCTGTCTTCGAAACTGAATGCCAGTCCGAATTTCCGTACGCCCGTCACCATTTACTATCCTTCCGCGGACGCGCAGTTCTCCCCTTCCAACCCGACGGCCTCGCTCCGGAAAGAGAAGATGCTGGTCGGAAGCATCCTGAGCGTCAACGCCGAAATGGATTCGGGCCTCCTGATCGTCCCTTTGGAAACCATGAGCTCCCTTCTCGGCTGCGGCGGCGAAGTGTCCCGCCTCGAGCTGAGGCTTGCACCGGGACTGTCCAGGCGTGAAACCAGAAGCTTTACCAAAGCCCTGTCGGAAAAGACCGGCGACGGCTTCAAGGTACTGGACCGCTACCAGCAGCACGCCACCCTTTACAGGATGATGCGCTACGAAAAGGCGGCAATCTGGCTGATCCTGCTGTTTGTGGTGCTCATCGTCGCGCTCAACATCTTCGGTTCGCTGTCGATGCTCATAATCGAAAAGGAGGAGGATATCGCCACGCTGCGCGCACTCGGAGCCGACGATCCCCTGATAAGGCGGATATTCATCCTCGAAGGCTGGATGGTGTCGCTCCTGGGAATGCTCATCGGCCTTGTCGTGGGAGTTGTGCTCGCACTTCTCCAGCAGCACCTGGGGCTGGTGAAGATGCCCGGCAGTTTCATAGTGGACGCCTATCCCGTGGTGCTGCAATGGGGAGATGTCCTGCTCACCGCAGCCGGCGTGGCGCTGATAGGGCTGCTGGTGGCGCTTGCCCCGGCCCTCCGCGGGACAAAATAAAAAAGGTGGTCTTCCGACCACCTTTTTTATTTCCAAAGGAAAATCTTACCACCTGTCTTCTGAAGACACGGTAAGTCTCTTGCGGCCACGTGCGCGACGGGCTGCGAGAACGCGGCG
>JAFZLP010000026.1 GCA_017551405.1 Bacteroidales bacterium | reverse complement strand
GGCTTGAGCGCCGCCGCCAGCACGCTCAGCGGGTTCATCACCGGGATGCCGGTGTTCATCTCTATCTGCCATTTGCAGGTCTCGCACTCCGACACCACCGCCTCAGGATTGCTGGCCCTAATGTCGGCGAAGAGCTTGGATCCGATCTCCTGCGAATAGGGATAATACTCTTTCTTGAAGCCGAAAGTGCCGGAAATGCCGCAGCAGTTCTGGTCCAGAACCGTGAGCGTGACGCCGGGAATCATGCGCAGCAGCTCGATGGTGTAGTTCTGCCAGCCGAGCCTCTGCATGTGGCAGGCGGTGTGGTACGACAGCTTCATCTTGAAGTCGGGACGGAAGTCGAGCTTCACCTCCCCCGCCTCTATCTTCTCGTAGAGCCACTTGCAGGCCAGTTCCAGAGAGTCGCGATAGCCCTCGGTGGGCAACCCCAGCACCTCGCCGTACTCACTGCGCATCATGAAAGTGCAGCTGCTCGACGCGGTGAGGACCATCTCGCCCTTCCCTGCGGCAGTGACCATGCTGGCGATGTTGGTGCGCGCCTGTTTCAGGGCCTGCTTCTCCATGCCGTTCGCCATGAGGGCAACCCCGCAGCAGCGCTCCTTTTCCAGCAGATGCACCCCGTAGCCGGCGGCGTTCATCACCTTCACGAAGTCCTTGCCCAGCTGGGGATAGTTGTAGTTGGCGTAGCAGCCGTGGAAGAAGGTCACGAAGCGGCTGAAATCCTTCTGCCTGGGAGCGGCCTCCCGGCGGAACCAGCGCACGAAAGTCTGCGGGCTGTATTTAGGGAAGGTGCGCCTCTTGTCGATGGCGAAAGCGCCGTCCAGGATGGCCTTGACCGGCTTCAGCGGCAGCACTGCATTCACTATGGGCGCGAAAGGCGACGCCAGGCTGCCCACGAGGTCGGTCGACGCGAGCATGGTGTCGCGGAGCGGATGCTTCGGGCGCGGGGCGTAGTCGAGCCGGGCCCTCTGGATGAGGTCGGCCACCTGCACGCCCGAGGGGCAGGCCACCTCGCAGCGCTTGCAGTTCAGGCAGTATTTCAGCGCATAATCATAGAATGCGGGGTCTTTGAGGCGGTAGCGCTCCTGGTCGGGCCCTGCCTTCTTGGGGCCGGGATACAGGGGGTTCACCTCCATCATGGGGCAGACCTCGTTGCATATCGAGCATTTCTGGCACGCCTCGAAATTCATCCAGCTCAAGTTATTGTCCTGCATAGTCTTTCGCGAGTATTTTGCCGACGGCCTTAACATTGTCCGCGGCCCTGCCGTCAATAAGGATATGACCGTCCGCGGTGGTCTTTACCCCGAAGCTCTCGAAGGGCTGGGGCTTGCGGATATCGGGATCGTACCAGAGGCTGCGGTCCTTCGGAGCCGCAACATCGGCGCCGAAGACGGGTTCGTAGATGCGGTCCATGGATGCAGCCAGCCCGCCGCTGAAGAACCGGCCTGTGGCCAGGATGAACTCTTCCGCCTGCAGGGTGATGCCGTTGGCGGTGAAGACTTCCTTCAGGTGCGAGCCTTCCCAGCGCCCGCCAAGCACCTTGTCGCCGCGCATCACGGCCACCCCGGCGGGCAGCAGAGCAGCCAGCATGGCATAGGGTTTATGCTTATATTCAGGCTCCAGAGACTTCAACGTAAGTCCCTCTGTTACAAGGCAAACCCGGCGGCCTTCCTTTGCCGCATCCAGAGCCGCCCTGCAGCCCGATTCACCCCCGCCTATTACAACTACATCGTATTTCATTTCACGCTTCCTCCCAAATAAGCGGCATGCTTGAGCCGCATGAATTCAGCCTCCCGGAGGGTATCGCCCCAGAGCACCGGGGTCATGCCTTTCCAGCGCTCCGCGAGATAGTCGAGCACCAGGGTGTCGGCATCGGTGCCGGGCAGCAGCTCCGCAAGGATCTCGGCCGCCCTCCTGACGCAATGGCTGCTCTGGCAGGTGCCCATTCCGATGCGGGTATGCCGGCGCAGATCCTGCAGGTTGCGCACCCCGAACTCCCTCACGCAGTACTCTATCTCGGCGCGGGTGACCTGCTCGCATTCGCACACCAGCTCGCTGCCGACGCCGCTGAAGTCCATAATGTCGGCCTCAGTGCCGTGCCGGCCAACCGCAGCCCGTTTGTCATAGATGTCGTGGCGAATGGAATACTTGCGGTCTTCGGAACCCGGGAGGGGCAGTTCCGCAGTGCGGCAGGGCGCCTGAACGCCGAGCTTGCTGCACACCAGGTCCGTCACCTCCTCCGCCATGAGGCGGGCGGTGGTGAGTTTGCCGCCTGTGATGGTGATAAGCCCCGGAACGCCGTCGCGGGTCTCGTGGTCCAGCAGCACTATGCCGCGGCTAGCACTGCGGCCGTCGCCGCCGGCGGAAACCAGGGGCCGCACCCCCGCATAAGCGCGGAGGATACGGGTGTGCGCCAGCTCCGGTATCATCTTAACACCCTCATTCAGAAGCAGTTCCACCTCGGCGGGAGTGACTTTCATGTCGTCGCAGTCCGCCATGGGGATCTTGTCGGAAGTGGTGCCAAGCACGCTCACCGCATCGTCCGGCACTATGATGTCGGCATTGGAGGGCTTGCGGCAGCGGTTGATGACCATGTCGGCCACGCGGTGGCCGAAGACCAGGAGCGCGCCCTTGCTGGGCAGCATGTCTATACGGGCGCCGGCCATTTCGGCAAGGCCTGCGGCCCAGATGCCTGCGGCCAGCACCACCTGGGAGCCGCGGAAGTCCCCCTGAGGGGTGCGGACGCCCACCACGCTGCTGCCGTCCTTGAGGAAGCCGGTTACCGCGTTGAACTTAACTATATCGGCGCCATGGCGCCTGGCATCCAGGGCGTTGGCGTCGGTCAGGCGGAACGGGTCCACACTAGCATCGGGCACCATCACAGCTCCGGTCAGGGCCGGATTGACTGCCGGAACGAGCCGGCGGGCTTCCTCGGGGTCGATTATCTTCGCATCTATCCCGCATTCCAGGCATTTCTGCGCGAAGAGGCGCTGGTAGCCGGGCTCGTCTTCGGGAAGGGAGATGAAAAGGCCGCCGGTGGGCTCCACGCAGTTGGAGGCGATGCGGCGGAGGATACGGTTCTCGCTGATGCACTCGCGGGCGCCCTCAGGGTCGGTGACGGCATAGCGCGCGCCGCTGTGAAGCAGGCCGTGGTTGCGCCCCGACGCCCCGTCGCAGAGGTCTTCCCGCTCCAGCAGGAGCGTCCTGAGCCCGCGCATGGCGCAGTCCCTTGCGGTGCAGGCGCCGGTGATGCCCCCTCCGACTATTATTACATCGTATTCTTTCATCAGGATCAGTTTTAGCTGTTGATGAGGTTATTATCTACAAATATAACGAAATTACCTTTTTCTTTGCGGTATTCAATTTTATTTTTCGGAGATACAAAAACAAGCGGCTGCGCAAACGTTAAAATTTCACTTTTACTCCCCCGTTTTACAAAATAATGCCCCATATTCGCTTCACAGATTAGTTATGAAGAATGGTGATATAAAAGAGAACCTGGCCTTCGACGAGGAAGGCGACGCTTTCTACGAAGGCGGCCACAACGGACCGAAGGGAGACAGTGCTGAAGAGAGGCTGGAGCAGAAGGAGGCGGTCGAAGAAGAGTAGGAAGGCATCTCCCTTCTAAACGGCGTCCGGGCAGCGGGGCTCATGCTCCACTGCCCGGACTTTTATGCCAGAACGCCACCTTATATTATCCGGTATGCCGTTTACTTTTTGTCGAGGACGGTGTAGGCGGAGTTGTTGGAGATATACTCCGGGACGATCTCCTTCATGACCTTCACGGTGGCCATCGGGTCGTAGGTCTTGGCCGTGACGGTTAGTTTCTCGAGCTGCTTGCAGGCCGTGTCGTAGTCGTATTCGCGGACCTTGGCGATGCGGATCTTCTCGTGGAAGGACGGAAGCGTGCCCTCGTAGGTGCTCAGCACCTCTTCGTAGAGCTTTTCGCCCTCGCGCAGGCCGGTGAACTTGATTTCCACTCCCTCGGCGCCGGAAAGCATTATCATGCGCTTGGCAAGGTCCGCGATCCTGACGGGCTCGCCCATGTCGAAGACGAAGATCTCGCCGCCGTTGCCCTTGGTGCCGGCCTCGAGCACGAGCTTGCAGGCCTCGGGAATCAGCATGAAATAACGCACTATGTTGGGATCGGTGACCGTGACCGGGCCGCCGTTGCGTATCTGCTTTTCAAACAGCGGGATAACGCTGCCGTTGCTGCCCAGCACGTTGCCGAAACGGGTGGTGATGAACTGGGTCTCGCCCTTCACCTTGCCGTCCTGCTCGGCCTTGTTCAGGCTCTGGCAGTAGATTTCGCATATGCGCTTGCTGCAGCCCATCACATTGGTGGGATTCACCGCCTTGTCGGTGGAGATCATGACGAACTTCTTGACCCCGTACTTTACCGACAGGTCGGCTATCACCTGGGTGCCGTGAACGTTGTTGAGCACCGCCTCGGTGGGGTTGTACTCCATCATGGGCACATGCTTGTAGGCCGCGGCATGGAAGACGTAGTCGGGCCTGAACTCGGCGAAGGTCTTCTCCATGCGGGTGCCGTGGCAGATGGAAGTGACCATGGTTTCCACCTCGATTCCGGGATAGTCGCGCGCCATTTCCAGGCGGACGTCGTGCTGGGGGGATTCGGCCTGGTCGATGAGCATCATGGCCTTGGGGCCGAACTTGGCGATCTGGCGGACCAGCTC
>JAFZLP010000171.1 GCA_017551405.1 Bacteroidales bacterium | reverse complement strand
TGAGGTACATCTCACGGCAGATCCATGCGTCGGTGGCGGCGTATTTCTTCTGGGCGTCGCTGAGCTTGTCGGCCTCCCAGTTGCTCAGCTGCTGGGTTTTGGAGATGCGTACGCCCAGGATGATGGCGGACATCTTCTTGACGCTCTTGTCCCTTATGCCGTATTCCCAGACGCATTTCTGAAGGTCTACGAATCCCCTTTCCTCGAACAGCCTCAGATGCTGGAGGCCGCGGACGTCGTCGTGGCAGGCCGCCCCCACCTTGAGGATTTCGGGATTGGAGAGTATGCTGCAGAGTTTCTTGGGCATCCCGAGCTGCCTTACCCTGAAAAGAAAGGCCTGGTCGGGGCCGGAAAGCTGCAGCAGTGCCACTCCGTTGCCGTGCTGGCCCGGAGTGAAGACTGGTTTGGATTCGGTGTCGAAACCTATTATTTTTTGCTTGCGCAGATATGACAACGCCCTTTCCAGCTCGAGACCGGGCTGGGATATGACATGAATCCTGCCTTCGAAAGCGACGAGCGGCAGGCGTTCGATTTCCTGGGGTGTTATGGCAAGCTGATAGCTCATTTGAGAGGATCGCCGTCGTCGTACTGGGTGAGCACGACGGAGCCGTCGGAAGTGGCTACGGTCTTGTACTCGATGGAGCGGGGATATGCTATGTCAAGCCTGAACAGGTTCTCCTTGCGGAGAAGCCTGTAGCACTCGTCGTTGACGGTGCTCAGGACATCCAGGATCCTGCAGCCCGGGGCGATTAGCTTGCCATAGGACAGGGATTCCTCGTTGGTCGCGGTGGTGATGCGCTTGAGCGTGAGCCTCATGGCCTCGGCGTCTACGGAGGTGTCGTCCACCAGAATGGCGTCGAACGGACGGGTCTTGCCTGCCACCAGACAGCTGTCAAGGAAGGCGAGCAGAGGGTCGGCCGCCTCCGGATCCGGACTCAGCACGACGCAGTCGGAACCGGCGGCGCCGTTTTCGGCGACATAGGATGCATAGCTTCCGGCCGTAAGGCTGTCCTTTTCAGCGACTACGCCCACGACGGCACCGGTGTTCCGGCCGGCCAGCACCTCATCGAGCATGGACCTGAGGGGGTATACAACCGGAAGGTTGCATCCGAGCGTGCGGAACAGGGAGTCGACGTCGAACTGCCCGTAAGCGGAGGCATAGGGCGATGCGAGCACCACGACCTTTGCCTGCGGCTTCGTGGCCATGCCGTTCCTGTCGAATTCATTGATATAGCACAGGGTGTCCATGGCGGCGAGGACGGTCCTGACCGTCACCTCCTTGAGATCCTCTTCCCTGCCCAGATACTTGCTGTAAGGAGTGTTGGCGAAGTCAAGGATGGTGCAGATGACCTCTCCGGCGAAGTCGGGAAGGCCGTCGCCGACGGCGCGGCCGTCAGCATTGTCGTAACTGTCGCATTCCTTCAGCGACATCAGAATGGGCTTGCACCTTTCGGGCGCGCCGGCCACATAGATGCTTTTTACGGGGTCGGCTGCGTCATAATCTGCCACGAGCATGTGTTCCGGGCTGCCGGCGTCTGCGATTACCTCCCTGACGAGATTTATGACAGGCCTCCCTTCGGGCTTGGTCCTGTTGCAGGAGACCGCCAAAGCGAGAACCAATAAAAAATATATCCTTTTCATTACTGCAAAGATAGGAAAAATCGCTATCTTTGTAAAACATATGCCACACATTTCCCGTTTGGCGGATAATCTGCCGCAGTCGGCAATCCGCGCTCTCACCCCGTTCGCCGAAAAGGCGGAAGCGGACGGCGTAAAAGTCTATCATCTCAACATCGGCGCTCCCGACATCAAATCGCCTCAGGTAGTCGTGGATGCCGTACACAATTACAAGTTCGACCACCTGCCGTATTCCAACTCCCTCGGCACCAGGGAGCTTCGCCAGGGCTTCCTCGACAAATACTACAACAAACTGGGCCTGCACCTGTCGATGGAGGACATCCTGGTCACCACCGCAGGTTCGGAGGCGCTGGATTTCTTCTTCCAGATCACCACGAATCCCGGCGAGGAAGTGATAGTCTTCGAGCCCTTCTACGTCAACTACAATTCCATAGCTCTCAAGTACGGCATCAAGCTCGTCCCCATCCATACCGACATCCGTGAGGGCTTCAGGCTTCCTCCCGTGCAAGAAATCGAAAAGGCCGTTACGCCCCGCACCAGGGCCGTACTCATAAGCAATCCCTCCAATCCCACGGGAACCGTCTTCGACAAGCAGGAGCTGCTTGCCATTGCAGGCATCTGCCGCAAATACGACCTGTTCCTCGGCAGCGACGAAGTATACAGGGAATTCTGCTACTCAGACAAGCCCATATTCAGTGTGATGGAAATCGACGATTTCGACCAGTATGCCATCATGCTCGATTCCGTTTCAAAGCGCTACAACCTCTGCGGCGCCCGTATCGGCACCATTATTTCCCGCAACAAAGAGGTCATGAGCCTTGGCCTGAGGCTCGCACAGGCCCGTCTCTGTCCGCCGGTGCTCGCACAGGCCGCCACCCTCGCAGCCCTCGACGCCCCCGAATCCTACTTCGAGGAGACCCGCAGCGAATACATCAGGCGCCGCAACTTCACCGTCGCCGCGCTCAACCGCATCCCCGGCGTCTTCAGCCCCATGCCCAACGGCGCCTTCTACACAATCGCGGAACTGCCGGTAGAGAACGCCGCCGATTTCTGCAGGTGGCTGCTCACCGACTTCCGCCTCGACAACCAGACGGTCATGCTCACTCCCGCCGCGGGCTTCTACGGCACGAAGGGCCAGGGCCTCAATCAGGTCCGAGTGGCATATGTTTTGGAAGTTCCGGAGCTGGAAAAGGCTATGGCCGTTCTTGAAAACGCACTCAAGAAATACAACAACAAATAACCGCATAATATGAAAAAGGCATTGATCATTTCCGCACTTGCGCTCCTTTCGCTGAGCGCTTATGCCCAGAGGAACGACAATATCAAGTTCCCCGACTACGAGTTCACCACCATCAAGGAAAACCCCATCACCAGCGTTAAGAACCAGTATCGCAGCGGTACCTGCTGGTGCTTCTCCACCCTCGGGTTCCTGGAGTCTGAGGCCATCCGCATCTGCGGCATCAAAGACCCGGCGAAATATCCCGATTTCTCCGACATGTTCGTGGTTTACAAGTCTTATTCCGACAGGGCCGACAAGTTCGTCCGTCTGGACGGCAACCTCACCTTCGGCGCCGGCAGCGAGGCAGATGACGTGCTCGACGTTGTCCGCGATTACGGCCTGGTGCCCCAGAGCGCATACAACGGCTTCAATTACGGCACCGAACTTCCCGAGCAGAGCGAGCTCGACGCAGTGCTTAAGGCTTATGTTCAGGCCGTAGCCAAGAATCCCAACCGCAACAGGCTCACCACCGCATGGAAGAGGGGCTTCGACGGCATCCTGAACGCCTACCTCGGCGAAATTCCCGAAGAATTCACGGTTGACGGCCGCAAATACGACGCCAAGAGCTACCGCGATGCCATGAAGATCAATCCCGACAACTACGTCACCCTCACTTCCTACACCCATCATCCCTTCTACACCGCCTTCGCCATCGAAGTTTGCGACAACTGGCGCTGGGACAAGGCATGGAACGTGCCCATCGACGAGCTCATGAACATCCTCGACGCCGCCCTGAACAATGGCTACACCGCCGCCTGGGGCGCTGACGTGAGCGATCCCGGATTCACCCGCGACGGCCTTGCCATCCTGGTCGACACCGAGGCCGCAAACGCAGCCAGCACCGATATCGACAGGCTCCTTGGCAAGAGCGATGAAAAGAAGGAAATCCCCGCTCCCAAGGAGAAGGTTGCAACCCAGGAAAGCCGCCAGATCGGCTTCGACAACAAGACCATCACCGACGACCACGGCATGCAGATCTTCGGCATCGCCCGCGACCAGTTCGGAAACAAGTACTACATGGTCAAGAACTCCTGGGGCGAGACCGGTAAGTACAAGGGCATATGGTACGCCACCGAGGCCTACGTCCGCAACCAGACCCTCGACCTCGTGTTCCATAAGGACGCCCTTCCCAAGGACCTCAAGAACAAAATAGGGGTCAAGTAGTGTCGCTTCGCGCCCACATACCTAACGCAATCACCTCCCTCAACCTCCTCTGCGGGGTTGTGGGAGTTGTCTTTGCGTTGCGCGGCGGGGTGGATGTCGCCTTCTTCCTCATGCTTGCGGCCGGGCTCTTCGATTTCTGCGACGGTCTTGCCGCGCGCCTTCTGAACGCCCATTCCCCCATTGGGGGCGAGCTCGATTCCATGGCCGACATGGTGAGTTTCGGCGTCCTGCCTTCCGTAATGCTTTACACCTGCATGGAAGAGCTGGGATGCGCGGCCCCGCTTTGTTTCATTCCGCTTGTGCTGGCCGTATTCAGCGGCATCCGCCTTGCAAAATTCAATGTGGATGAGCGACAGCACACTTCATTCCTGGGCCTTCCCACGCCGTCTTCGGCAATCATCTGCGGTTCCCTGGCCGTATTCTGTCACGCCTGTCCGGAAAGCTGGCTCGCCCATATCTGCAGCTATTGGTTCGTCATACCGCTGCTTACCGTCGTTTTGTGCGCCCTGCTCGTCAGCGAAGTACCGATGTTCTCCTTCAAGACCGGCCGCTCCGGCGGCGAGGGCGTTCAGGGCATGAAGCGTACCGCCTTTCTCTGCATCTCGGCGATAATCATAATACTCGTCCTCGTCCTGGGGCTGCACTGGAGCATCGTCCCGCTCGGTGTATTTTTAAGCTATGTAATTGAAAATCTGCTGTTTGCGCTATTCCATATAGCGTAGGCATCAGAAGCGCTGAAGGAAATCGCTGAGGTTGTCTTCGCGGCTGAGCCCGAGCTTCTGCCTGAGCCTGTAGCGCGTCATCTCCACCGACCTCACGGTCATTCCCAGAAGCGGAGCCATTTCCTTGCTGCTCAGGTCCATTTTCAGATAAGCGCAGATTTTCTTGTCGCACACCGACAGGTGCGGATACTGCGTCTCCAGACGTTTCAGGAAGTCGTTGTAGACAAGGTCGAAATTGGTCTGGAATTTCTTCCAGTCGGTATCGTGTTCGATGTTGCTCCGAATCATTTCGGTGAGGGAGCGGAGCCGCTGGAGCTGGGAGCGCGGGTCTTCGCCGCTCCTTATGCTTTCTATGCTCCTGTCCACTTCCCCGCTGATTTTCTGGAGCAGTTCATTCTTGCGTTGCAGATTCATCGTGGATGCCGCCAGGTCTTCGGCTTTAATCTCGAACTCCCGTTTCATCTGCGCCTTCTGCATCTCCTCCGCCTTTCGAGCCGCTATCTTCTCGGCCTGACGCTCAGCCGAAGCCTCGACGGACCTGTTGACGCCGTACAATGCCAGGATTCCTGCAAACACATAGAACAGGATTGCCCACCATTTCTGGAACCACGGTTTTGCAATTATAATTTCCCGGCTCGCCTCGGACCAGTCGCCGCCGAAATGGCGGTTGTACGCCCTTACAGTGAAAGTGTAATGTCCGGGAGGAAGATCGGAGTATTCTTTGGTTCCGGACAGGGAAACGGGCGAAAACGCCTTGTCGTATCCGTTCAGGATGCATGAATATTCCACCGCCCCGTCTTCGGTGAATGCGGGCTCCACGAAGCGGAATTCAAGGGAATTCTGCCTGTAATTCAACTTAAGAGGCGTTGGTTCAGATGCGCCGCGCGAACAATACACAGTCCTGTCTTCCTTTACGAGCCTGACCTCGCTTAT
>JAFZLP010000025.1 GCA_017551405.1 Bacteroidales bacterium | reverse complement strand
GCCCTCAAGCTCCTGAACGAGCACGGCGAGTTCCTGAACGCCGCACAGGGCCAGGCCATCCTGGACTGCGCCGACAAGGGAGACTTCGACTTCGCCCCAGTGGACGAACTCGGTACCATCGAAGAGCACGACTACACCGACGAACATATAGATTCGGTGCTTAACCTGGCGGCAGTTGACCTCCCGGCAGTGAAGGCCGCACACTTCAAAGTGGTTCTCGACGCCATCAACAGCGTGGGAGGAATCATCATGCCCAGGCTGCTGGCAAGGATGGGCGTGGAATGCATCCGCCTCAACTGCGAGCCCACAGGCGATTTCGCCCATAATCCGGAGCCGCTCCCGGCCAACCTGGTAGACCTCTGCGACACCGTAGTGCGCGAAGGGGCAGACCTCGGCATCAGCGTCGATCCCGACGTGGACCGCCTCGCCTTCATCTGCGAGAACGGCGAACCCTTCGTAGAGGAGTATACCCTCGTGAGCGTGGCCGACTACCTCCTGGACGATGCCGTAAAGCGCGGCGTGAAGGACCTCAAGACCGTTTCCAACCTGAGCAGCAGCCGGGCCCTGCGCGACGTCACCGAAGCGCACGGCGGCACCTATTACGCATCTGCCGTGGGCGAAGTGAACGTTACCACCAAGATGCACGAGGTGGGCGCCCTGATCGGCGGCGAAGGCAACGGCGGTGTGATCTATCCCGCCAGCCACTGCGGCCGCGACGCCATGGTGGGCGTGGCCCTCTTCCTCAGCAACCTCGCCCACAAGGGCATGAAGGTAAGCGAATACAAGAAGACGCTCCCGCAGTACGCAATCGCCAAGAACCGCATCGACCTCAGCGACAAGGCCCTGATAGACAAGATCTTGAATACCATGAAGGAGCGCTTCGCAGGTGAGAAGGTCAGCACCATCGACGGCGTGAAGGTAGACTTCGAAGACCGCCGCGAGTGGGTGCACCTGCGCCGGTCCAACACCGAACCCATCATCCGCGTATACTCCGAGGCCCGCACCGCTGAAAGGGCAGAGGCCCTTGGCAACGAGATCGTAGCCCTTGCCAAAAGCATCATAGGCTGATGTTCTCGTTCCGCACCACCCCTGTCTGGGAGCAGCCCGACAAGGCCCTCACAGAGGGGAGGGTTGGCGTGTTCTGCACCCCCTCCTGCTGGGATGCCGTGTCGGGGCGCTATCTCCATGAGATCTTCAGGGAAAGGGGGAGGCTGGAAAAGCTTTTCACCCCCGAAGGGGAGCACATTCCCTTCCTTCCCGAAGACCTGCAGGGGCTCGACGCCATAGTGGTGGAGATCCAGGACGTGGGTTCGCGGTATTTCCCGTACACCGTCGACGTCCTGAGGCTGATGAATGCCATGAACGCCCTTGAGGAGGCGCCGGCGCTGTATGTGGTGGACCATCCCAATCCCGCCGGAAGGGAGGTGGAAGGCACCCTGCCCGCCGGGGTTTCCGACCAGTGGACCCCGTCGGTCGCGCACCGGCACGGGCTTACCCTGGGCGAGCTCTGCTACCTGTATTCAGTGGAGATAGGCGCATCCTTCGCGCTGCATGTGATTTCCGCAGAAATCGCCGATACCGCCCGCATCCTCATGCCCTGGACAATCCCGCCGGCACACGACTTCCCGGGGGTGTTCACTCCCTATTTCTATTCCGGCGGAAGCCTCTGGAACGACACCAACATCAGCCCCGGAATCGGCACCAAGCGGCCCTACGAGGTTATCGGCGCGCCTTTCCTCAAGGAAGACACCGCCGGAGTGCCCCTGCCCGAAGGGGTGCTGGCAAGGCCGCTGAGCTATATGCCGGTGGAGGGCATCCACGAAGGCGTGCTCTGCCACGGGTTCCAGTTCATCCTGCTCCCGGGAGCGCACTACCATTCGCTGCTGCATACCGTAAGGCTCATGCGCTGGATGGCCGAGCGTTATTCCGAATTCCACATCTCCGATTCGCTCTACGGCCGCCTGGCCGATCCTGTCATGGAAGAGTACCTGCGTGGGAACATCACCTTCGACATCGTGGAAGAACACGTCAAGGAAGGGGAGCAGAAGTGGATACGCAAGGCCAAACGCTTCATACTGTACGACGATCAACCGATACGCATAAAATGAATACCAAGAAATGGATAGCGCTGGTGCTCTTCGCACTGGCCGCCTGCGTGAACTTCGCGGGCAACATCATCGACAGCGAGCTGCTGATGCGCATTTCCAAGCCGCTCCTCATGCCGCTCGTCCTGCTTAACGCACTGCTTGCCCTCGAAGGCACGGCTGCGCCCAAATGGCTGTATGTGCTTCTTTCCTTCGCCCTCTGCTTCCACTGCGCGGGCGACGTCTTCCTCATGTACGCAGGGCCCTTCCCGCTGTTCGCAGCCGGGCTGGGATGCTTCCTCATCGGGCACATATTCTACATTTCGATCTTCACCAAGACCGGGCTGTTCAAGAACTGTCCTCCGGCGCTGCTGTTCGTGGTGTTCCTCGTGGCGATTTTTGTGCCCATTATTCTGGTGAATGTGCTGGATTTCGAAGGCCCAATCAAGTACGCTGTACTCATTTACGCGATGCTTCTCCTGTATGTGGCGGGCTGCGGTCTCGTGGGCGCGCTCAACCGCAAGTCGGGCGTGTCGAATCCGATTTACTGGCTGGCTTTCATCGGAGGTATCATCTTCATTACCAGCGACTTCTTTGTTGCATGGAGGTCCCTTCT
>JAFZLP010000170.1 GCA_017551405.1 Bacteroidales bacterium | reverse complement strand
TCAACTACCTGTTCATCTACGTGCTGGACATGGGCGTGACCGGCGCCGCGCTCGGAACGGGAGTGTCTGAATTCATAACCATGATCATCACCCTGTGGTACCTGTTCACCAGATCTGCGGAGCTAAACATAAAGAATGACCGTCACGGGGACTGGATACCTGACAGGCAGACCTTCAGGAAAGCCATGGGCATCAGCGGACCGCTGTGGATCCAGAATCTGGTGATGCGCGGGGCATACGTGATGGGCACCATGATAGTGGCGCCGCTGGGAACCATAGCCATCGCGGCCAACTCCTTCGCCATAATCGCCGAAAGCCTCTGCTACATGCCGGGATACGGAATGGAAGACGCCGTGACCCCGCTTGTGGGGCAGAGCCTTGGCGCGAAGCGCAAGGAACTGGCGAAACGCTTCGCCTGGATCAACATAGGCATCGCCGCAGGCATGATGAGTTTCCTCGCCGTGCTGATGTTCATCTTCGCCCCGCAGATGATGGGCATCTTCACCACCGACCCCGACGTGATAGCGCTCGGAGTGAAGTGCCTGAGGATAGAGGCCTTCGCCGAACTGTTCTACGGCGTTTCCATAGTCGGCTACGGCGCCTGCGTCGGCGCGGGCGACACCATTGTCCCGGCTGTCCTCAACTTCGCCAGCATGTGGGTGGTACGCATCGGGCTGGCACTTATTCTCACCCCCAGGTTCGGACTCACCGGATACTGGATTGCCATGTGCATAGAATTGAATGTCCGCGGCATACTGTTCGCCCTGCGGGTCAAAGGCGACAAATGGATGAAAAAAGTATTAATCTGACACTGCACCATGAAAATCATCAGAGATCAGGAATTCGGAGGCGAAAGGCCCTTGTACTGCGAGCATGGCCTCAGGCTGGAGAACGTCACCATACACGCCGGGGAATCCGCGCTCAAGGAGACCTCCGACATCGAGGCCGAGAACTGCCGTTTCGAAGGGAAGTATCCCTTCTGGGAGTGCCGGGGCTTCAAGGTCAGGAACTGCCTCTTCACCGAGGGCGCCCGCGCCGCGCTCTGGTATAGCAGCGACCTGCTCATGGAAGACACCCTTGTGGAGGCCCCCAAGATGTTCCGCGAGATGGACTCCCTCACCCTCCGCAGAGTGCGCATTCCGAATGCCGCCGAAACCCTTTGGAGATGCAGCAATGTCGTCCTCGACGACGTGCAGGTGCAGAAAGGCGACTATCTGTTCATGCACAGCCATGACATCAAGATAGAGAGACTGCACCTGCAGGGCAATTACTCCTTCCAGTACTGCAGGAATGTGGAGATCCGGAATTCCATCCTCCGCACCAAAGACGCCTTCTGGGAGAGTGAGAACGTAACCGTCTATGATTCAGTGATAACAGGCGAATACCTCGCATGGTACAGCAAGAACCTCCGGCTCGTGAACTGCCGCATCGAGGAGACCCAGCCGCTGTGCTACGCGGATAACCTGGTGCTCGAGAACTGCACTTTCGGCCCCGACGCCGACCTTGCCTTCGAATACTCGGAAGTGCAGGCCGACATCCGCGGCAGCGTCACCAGCGTCAAAAATCCCCGCACCGGCCGAATCGTGGCCGACGCCTACGGCGAGATAATCCTCGACGCCAACATCAACGAACCGGCAGACTGCAAGATAGAAGTGCGCAGGGACTAAGCCCCTGCGAGCAGCTCGTGAATGCCCCGGCAATAGAGGTCCAGGGCTTTTTTCATGATGCTGCGCGGGCAGGCCAGATTGATGCGCATGCAGCTCGGACCGCCGTAGATGTCGCCGGCGTTTATCCACAGCTTTTCATGCTCCAGGAGATGGTCCTGGATCTGTTTCCCGGTAAGACCGACCGGAGCGAAATCGAGCCAGTCCAGATAGGTGGCCTCGAGAGTGGCCACGCGCACCTGCGGGAACTCCTCTGCGAAACGGTCGCGGAGAAGCTGGAAATTCCCGTGGACCACCTCGTTCATCTGGTCCAGCCAGTCCTCCCCTTCCGGGCTGTACGCGGCCTCCAGGGCCACTATGCCCAGCTGGTTCAGTTCGCCATGCTCCCAGACGTCCATGACGTGCTTTATACGGGCGAAGAAATCGGCATTGGCGGTGATTATGTTGGCAACCTGCAGGCCGGGAATGCTGAACGGCTTGGTGGGAGATACAAAACTGACGCTGTTGTCCGGATACAGGCGGCCGAAAGGCACGTAGGAGCTGCCGGGCGCTACTATCTCGCAGTGGATTTCGTCGCTGATTACCGGCACTCCGTACTTCAGGCAGATGTCTCCCATGCGGCGGAGTTCCTCTTCGGACCACAGGCGGCCGCACGGATTGTGGGGATTGCAGAGCAGGAACGCCCCGGTGGCGGGGTCTGCTATGCGGGCCTCAAAATCGGCCCAGTCCACTTCGTAGCGTTTCCTTTCCTCGCACCAAACCAGGACACACTCACTCCGCACCGCGCCCGGATTGGTGACGTTCTTGAAGAAACAGTTGTACGCCGGGGTAAAGAACACCACTTTCCGGCCCGGGGACGTGAGCGCCTTCACGGCTATGGAAGCCCCCGGCACGATGCCGCAGACCGGTGCGATCTGCTCGGCCGTGAAGTGCCAGCCGTAGCGGCGTCCGAACCAGCTGATTACGCTTTCATAGTAGGAATCCGGCATGAGCGTATAGCCGAAAATGCCCTTTTCGACGCGACGGCGAACCGCTTCCGTAATGAACGGCGCCACCGGAAAATCCATTTCGGCCACCCACATGGGCAGCACGTCCGGCCTCTTGTCCCATTTCACCGAATTGGTGCCCCTGGGGGCCCCTTCCGTAGTAAAGTCGTACTGCATTCTATTTGAGCATTTTTATCACTTCCTTCAGCGAACCGTCGTTCGGGGAAGGGGTTATTCCGAGGATATGGCAGGCCAGCGGATAGATGTCCACGTTCTGGAAGCTCCCTGCCTTGTAGCCCTTTTTGAAATCGGGACCTTCCGCACGGAAGACCACCTGCATTTCCGGGTCGAACGGAGAATAACCGTGCGCTCCGCCGTGCTGCTTGGGCTTGTCGGTGAACTGCCAGCCGACTTCGGGGGCCACTATTATGTCGCCCTCCCTGGGATTGGTGCCGTACATGAGCTCGGCGGGGACTTCCCCGGAACGCCACACGCTGATGTGCTCCACGCCCTTCAGGGCGTTCACAATGGAATCGCGGCAGG
>JAFZLP010000169.1 GCA_017551405.1 Bacteroidales bacterium | reverse complement strand
GTGCTGGTAAGTGCCTGATTGAAAGTGGTATGCACCCTGCCATCGACAGGAGACACGTAGCCGGCGAAAGGCTCGATGTACGTGCCCAGAAGCTTGCGCAGGCCGCGGTAGTCGAGGATGGCGTCTATGATGGGGCTCCTGTCGGCGAGGGCGCTGAGGGTCTCTTCGTCGGTAGGCCAGCTCCCCTTCTTGGGCTTTTTCGCTGCCGGGTCGAGCTTCATCTTTTCGAAGAGCAGTTCCCCTATCTGCTTGGGGGAAGACACGTTGAGGGCGGGGTCTCCGGCGAGCTCGCGCACCTCCTTCTCACGCTCCAGCATGCTGCGGCGGAGGCTTTCCGCATAGTCTTTGAGCGAGGCGAGATCTATCTTGACGCCGGCCTGTTCCATGCGGGAAAGCACGGCCATGAGGGGCTCCTCTATTTCATCGTAGAGTTTCTTCATGGACGAGCCGTCCAGCTCGGCATAGAGCCTGTCGGCAAGCGGAATCAAGGCCTTGCACTCCTCGCTGCGGTCGGGCCGGTCGATCTCGTCGAACAGCGAGCCTGTCCCTTCCTGGGCCTGCTCTATGTCGATGCCGACGTAGCTGCTGATGAGAGCCTCCTTCTTGTGGGAGCGCTCCGGATTGAGGAGATAGTGCATCAGTTCACAGTCGTACAGGCGCCCCTTGAGGCTGATGCCCAGTTTCGAGAGTTCGCCCATCTGCGCCTTCATGCCGAAGCCCGCCTTGGACTTTCTTTCGTCCTCCAGCACGCTCCTGAATTCTTCGGGACTGCCTTTTTTAACTCCCTTTCTGTCGGCAAGATAAAGAGTGTCGCCGTCCAGCACTATCGCGCAGTCTGCAATCTCTTTAATGCCGGAATAAGTGGTGCTGCCCCCTGAAACCGTCTCGCTTCGCTCGACCCCACCGTTCGCAGAGCTCACGGTCCCCCCTCTTATGTTGCCGAGGGTGGCACAGGTTTCAGAAGGCACACCACTTATCTCGGCATTTGCCTTCAGGTGCCGTTTGAGCGAATTGAATTCGTAGAGATTGAAGAGCTCGAAGATTTCGGGCCCGTAGGTGGCCGAGAAGCGCATGTCGTCCGCCGTAGTCTCGAGCGGAATGTCAGTCTTGATGGTGACCAGCGTCTTGCTGAGCGCTATATGTTCCTTCGCCTCCGAGAACATCTGCTGCTGACGGGCCGTCAGCTCGCCGAGATGCTCATAGATGCCCTCCACGCTGTCATACTGCATCAGCAGCTTGCCGGCGCCCTTCTCGCCCACACCCTTTACTCCAGGGACATTGTCGGCCGCATCGCCGCAGATCGTCAGAAGGTCTATCACCTGAGCCGGGCGGCTGATGCCGTATTTCTCACATATCTGCGCCGGGCCCAGCACTTCATTCTCCCCTCCCTTACCGGGCCGGTACTGGAAGATGTGGTCTTCCACCAGCTGGGCGTAATCCTTGTCGGGGGTTACCATGAACACGTCGAACCCCTCCGACACGGAGCGCTTGGCCATGGAGCCGATGACATCGTCGGCCTCGAAATCGGGAATCATCAGGACCGGGATGCCAAGGGCCTTCACGATATGGACCAGGGGGTCCAGGGCGTCTATAACAAGCTGCGGAGTCGGCGGGCGGGTGCCCTTGTAGGCAGGATAAAGCCGGTTGCGGAACGTGCCTCCGGGAGGATCGAAAGACACCGCCACATGGGTAGGCTTTTCCCGCTCGAGCAGCTCCAGGAGGTATTTGGTGAATCCGAAGAGGATTGAAGTGTCCACCCCTTTGCTGTTTATCATGGGCCTTCCGAGGAAGGCGTAGTACATCTTGAAGATGAGGGCGTGTCCGTCCAGCAGGAAAAGTTTCATACTGCTTGCAAATATGAAACTTTTTAACCGGAACTCCAAGAAAGATTTCCTATATTTGTTCCTGTCGACAGAACTATGGATACGGACGCCAAATATATGCTGGAGGCGCTGAAGGAAGCGCATGTCGCGGCAGCCGAAGACGAAGTGCCTATCGGCGCGGTCGTGGTGTGCCGCGGCAAGGTCATTGCCAAAGGTCACAACATGACGGAAAGGCTCCACGACCCCACCGCCCATGCCGAAATGATAGCCATCACCGCAGCCTGCGAGGCCATGGGCGGCAAGTATCTGAACGACTGCTCGTTATATGTTACGGTAGAGCCCTGCCCCATGTGTGCGGCCGCCATGAACTGGGCGCAGTTGGGCAGGCTGGTATACGGCGCATCCGACCCCAAACGGGGGTACAGCCTGTTCTCCCCCTCCCTGCTCCATCCCAAGACCGAAGTCGTAAGCGGAGTGGATTCCGAGGAGTGCTCGAAGACCGTCAGCGACTATTTCAAGGCGAAACGCTGAATCAAGAAAAAGTGTTATCTTTGCACCGCCCTGCCGGCATAGCATGCACGGAAGGGTGGAATGAGGTATTGTGTAATGGTAGCACAGCAGATTTTGGTTCTGTCAGTCCAGGTTCGAATCCTGGTACCTCAACAAAACCGGATTCCCGGTGCCGCAATCCATTTACATAGTTAGAGCGTGCGCTTGATTTCCACGATCTTGAAGGCCTCGATGAAGTCCCCTTCCTTGATGTCGTTGAAACCGGCGATGCTCATGCCGCATTCCTTGCCTGCAGGCACTTCCTTGACGTCGTCCTTGCCTATCTTGAGGGAGGCGAGGTCGCCCGTGTACACCACGATACCGTCGCGGATGAGGCGCACCTGGCACTTGGGAACCATCTTGCCGTCACGCATGATACAGCCGGCGATGGTGCCGACCTTGCTGATGTGGAAGGTCTGCTTGACCTCTGCCGTGGCGATGACCTCTTCCTTCTTCTCGGGCTCCAGCATGCCTTCGATACCGTCCTTCACTTCGTTGATGGCGTCGTAGATGACACTGTAGAGACGGATTTCGATGCCTTCCTTGTCGGCTGCCTTGCGTGCTTCTACAGAAGGACGCACCTGGAAGCCGATGATGATGGCGTCGGAAGCCTCGGCAAGAAGGATATCGCTCTCGGAGATGGCACCCACAGCCTTGTGGATGACGTTCACGCGCACCTGCTCTGTGCCGAGCTTGATGAGGGAGTCGGAAAGGGCCTCCACGGAGCCGTCCACGTCGCCCTTGACGATGATGTTGAGCTCCTTGAAGCTGCCGATGCTGATGCGGCGGCCGATCTCCTCGAGGGTGAGGTGCTTCTGGGTCTTGATGCCCTGGATGCGGATGAGCTGTTCGCGCTTGTTGGCGATGCTCTTGGCCTCCCTCTCGTCGATCATCACGTTGAATTTCTCGCCGGCCGCAGGAGCGCCGTTGAGACCTAGAACTGATACGGGAGTTGAAGGACCGGCCTCCTTGACGACCTGTCCGCGCTCGTTGAACATGTTCTTGATGCGGCCGTAATAGCTTCCGCTGAGGAGCATGTCGCCCTGGCGGAGAGTTCCGTCCTGCACCAGTATGGTGGCAAGGTAGCCGCGGCCCTTGTCGAGCGAAGACTCGATGACGGCACCGCTTGCGGCCTTGTGGGGATTGGCCTTGAGGTCGAGCAGATCGGCCTCGAGAAGGACCTTCTCGAGAAGCTTGTCCACATTCAGGCCTTTCTTTGCGGATATCTCCTGGCTCTGGTACTTGCCGCCCCATGCCTCCGTGAGGATGTTCATCTGGGAGAGCTGCTGATAGATCTTCTCGGGCTGTGCGCCGGGCTTGTCTATCTTGTTGATGGCAAATACCATGGGAACGCCGGCGGCCTGGGCATGGTTGATGGCCTCGACCGTCTGCGGCATGACGGCGTCGTCCGCCGCGATGATGATGAT
>JAFZLP010000168.1 GCA_017551405.1 Bacteroidales bacterium | reverse complement strand
GCGAGCCATGGCCCTGGCTATCGGGAAGACTTCCATGGCGGTCTTCATGGTCTCGAGCGGAACCTCCGCGGCATGCAGGGTGGCCGCCTCGAGGGCCAGGCTGCGGGCTTCCTTCTCTTCGGGAGTGCCCTTGGGCATGCCCATCGCCTCCATTATGCCTTCGAAGGAACGGGTGTCTTCGTCGACCAGCTCGATCATGCGGGTCATAACCGCGTGGCCCTTGTCGGCCCAGTCGGAGAATTCTTTCCAGCGCTCGTCCCAGCCGCGCTTGCCGGCCGAAAGATTGGCTACCATGGTGCTCAGTGCGGCACCGAAGGCTCCCATGACGGCACTTACGCTGCCTCCGCCGGGAGCGGGGCTCTCGGATGCGGTTTCCTCGGCGAAGCCCTTGATGCTCATGCGCACAAGCCTTTCGCGGGCAGCCGCTTCGGCCTCGTCTTCCATGAGGTATTCGATGACCTTTTCACGGGGGTTGAACGGCTTGAGGTCGCCCAGGCCCATGCTCTTGACGGCTATCTTGAGGATTTCATCCTCGCTGACACCGGTGCTCCGGCCCTGTTTCTCGAGATAATACCTTCCGGCATCGAGCAGGACCTTCTTGGGAACCAGGCCCACTATTTCGGCGCCTGTCACCCTGATGCCGCGGGCCTGTGCCTTGGCGCAGACCTCGTCGAAGGCGACATGGAGCGGAGTGGCGGTGATATCGGTGATGTTCATGCTCACCTGTGCGATGCCGTATTCATCTATATACCAGCCGATTGCCTTGGTGCCCTTGAGGGTGCCCGGGGTCCAGATCTGGTTGCCGTCGGCATCTTTCAGGAGAGCTCCGGTGAGCTTGCCGCCCTCGCGGGCCTTGCGGCCCTTTTCGCGCACGTCGAAGGCAATCGAGGAGGCCTTGCGGGTGGAGACGGTGTTCAGGTTGTAGTTTACCGCCACCAGGAAGTTGCGGGCCGACACGTTGCTGGCGCCGCTCCTGGCTATGATTTCCCACTGCTTCTGCTCCTCGGGGGTGCGGGCTGCGGGATCGGCATGGAAGGTGGCGGGGCCGAAATCGGGCACGTTGCTGCCTGCCAGCTTCTCGGGCAGGGCCTCATATTCGCCTGCACGGCAGGCGGCGAGGTTCCTGTGGGCGGGGGTGAATGCCGCCGCCTCATAGCAATAGCATGGGATGCCCAGCTCTTCCCACATTCGCTTCGCCACTCCGCGCGCGAGCTCGGCGCACTCTTCCAGGGTGATGCCCGACACGGGCACGAGCGGAAGCACGTCGGTGGCTCCGGAACGCGGATGGGCGCCGTGATGCTTGGTCATGTCTATGAGCTCCTGGGCCTTCTTTGCGCCCTGGAAGGCGGCCTCGCACACTGCCTCGGGAGACCCCACGAAGGTGATCACGGTGCGGTTGGTGGCTTCTCCGGGGTCGATGTCCAGAAGCTTCACGCCCTCGCCCGACGCCGACCTGGCGGAGGTGATGGCGCGCGCAATGCTGTCTATTACCGATTTGTCGCGTCCTTCACTGAAATTAGGGACGCATTCAACTATCTGTCTTGCCATATGTGGTTATGTTTAGTGTTTTCTGTCCGGTGCAGCGCTACGGAATCAGGCCCTGGTCCCGCATTGCCCTTTCCACGGAAACGGAGCGCTTGAGCACGAAGCCGCTTCCGAGGTATTTGGTGCGCACGTCGTCGTCGGCCGCGAGCGAGGCGGGGGTGCCCTGCTGCAGGATGGTTCCTTCGTAAAGCAGGTAGGCCCTGTCGGTGATGGCCAGGGTTTCGCCCACGTTGTGGTCGGTGATGATTACGCCTATGTTCTTGTATTTGAGCTTCGCGATGATGTACTGGATGTCTTCCACGGCGATGGGGTCCACTCCGGCGAAGGGTTCGTCGAGCAGGATGAACTTGGGGTCGATGGCGAGCGCGCGGGCAATCTCGCAGCGGCGCCTTTCACCGCCCGAGAGCTGTATGCCCTTGCTCTTGCGCACCTTGGAGAGGTTGAACTCCTCGATGAGGCTCTCCAGGCGCTCCATGCGCTCCGGCTTGGTCATTCCGGACATTTCCATCACGGAAAGAATGTTGTCTTCCACGCTCATCTTGCGGAATACCGAAGCTTCCTGCGGAAGGTAGCCTATGCCCTTCTGGGCGCGCTTGTACATGGGCAGGCGGGTGATGTCCTCGTCGTCGAGGAAGATGCGCCCGTCATTCGGGACTATCTGCCCTGTTATCATGTAGAAACTGGTGGTCTTGCCGGCGCCGTTGGGGCCCAGGAAACCGACGATCTCCCCCTGTTCCACTTCCATGGAAACGCCCTTTACAACGGTACGTACGCCGTATTTCTTGACCAGATTTTCGCAACGAAGTTTCATGTCGTTCTATTTTGTATCGAGTGCAAGGTCTTTCACGAGTTTGCGGACCTCGGGATTCTTGTCCATCAAGTCCTGTGCCTTTTCTTCGGGCATGTAGATCTTTTGCTCCATTTCCTCGGCGGGACGCACCTTCACGGCCAGTCGCAGGCTCCTGGTGCCGAGCAGGTCGTTGTAGCTCTTTTCGAGGTCGCGCAGGATCTTCTGCTCTATCCAGATTTTCTGGGCGTCGTTGATGACCTCGAAGGTGAGGATCTTGCAGCCTTCGCCCTGAGACACTTCGAGCCTTGCCTCCGACAGTGTGCTTTCGAGGCGCGGCTTGCCTTCGGAGACCTTGGCTACCAGTTCCTTCCAGCGGCCGGTGATTTCCTCGTCCTGCGGGATGCCGGCGGTGTTTTCGGCGGGCACGACAGGCTCTGCCTCCACGGAGGAGGAGTCGTCCTTCATGAGGGATGCCATCTTCGAGACTGCGGAGCCGCGCCTGCGGGGAGCCGGAGCGGCTGGAGTTTCCGCCGGAGCCGGGGTATCCAGGAGGATTTCGATGGCGTCGTCAGGAACGGCTGCGGGGGCCGGGGCGGGCTCGGGAGCTGCCGCGGGAGCGGG
>JAFZLP010000024.1 GCA_017551405.1 Bacteroidales bacterium | reverse complement strand
GCGGTATTCCACCATCCTGGCGGCGAACCAGCCCCCTATCCCGGGAAGGGTGTCGAATGCCGCGGAATCGGCCTTGTTGATGTCGATTAGCGGGATGTCGATGTAGGGTGCGAGCCGTTCGTAAACGGAATCGCTCACCACGTAAGATTTGGCGAAATCGCCCTTGCGCCTGAAACGGCCGCCCTTTTTGCGGTAATTGTCGATGCTCTGCGCCTGCTTTTCGCTGAAGCCCAGCCGCATGAGGTCTTCCACGCTCACTGTGTTGGGATTGAAGCGGAACGACTCCACTTTCCGCGGAGCATGCCGCCGCACCGTCTCCCTGGCCGCCTCGGAATGGCCGGAACTGATTCTCACCGAAACGGCAGGAGCTTCCGCCTCCGTTCCTGCGGAAGCCTCCGCTGCCGGGGCGTAGATGTACACGGTGTCGGGATGGTCGTGGTTGGCGACGATGGTCGTAACCGCCGCCCTTGTAATGAAAAGCGCTGCCTGATAGCCTGTTATGAGGAATGCCAGCGCGATGGCGCCGACCTTGAAGACTCCGCCGGGCTTATTCTTTGTCTTGTTCTTCCCCTCCATCTCTCTCCTCCTTCCTGAACTTGTTGACATGTTCGCCCCGCTGGCGCTGCGGCGCTCCTGCGACCACTATTACAATCTCTCCCCTGGGCTCGGTTTCCGAGAAATGCTCCAGCACCTCGGCAATGGAGCCCCTGACGTGCTCTTCGTGGATCTTGGAGATTTCCCTGGCCACGCTGCACTGCCTTTCCGGACCGAACACCTCGCTGAACTGCTGCAGGGTTTTGACGAGCCGGTACGGGGATTCGTAGAACACCATTGTGCGCTGCTCGTCCCGGAGAGCCTCCAGGGCGGTCTGACGGCCCTTTTTCTGGGGAAGGAAACCTTCGAAACAGAAACGGTCGCAGGGAAGCCCCGAAGAAACCAGGGCCGGGATGCAGGCCGTGGCGCCGGGCAGCGTGACGACCTCTATGCCTTCGGCCGCACAGCTGCGGGCAAGGAAGAAGCCGGGGTCGGAGATGCCGGGGGTGCCGGCATCGCTGACGAGGGCCACGTTCTTGCCGGCGAGAACGGCCTCTTTGAATTTTTCTGCCGTCCCGTGCTCGTTGAACTTGTGATGCGAGGCGAGCGGGACGTGGATGTCGTAGTGCTGGAGAAGAATGGAACTGGTGCGGGTGTCTTCCGCCAGGATCAGATCCGCCTCTTTCAACACCTTCAAGGCCCGGAGTGTGATGTCCTCCAGGTTTCCTACCGGAGTGGGCACTATATATAACGTTCCTTTCATAGAGCTCTGGCGAATGTCGCCAAAAATAACTACTTTTGCATTCGCCAAGCACAAATTTAGCAAAATGTTGGAAGACTCCAAAAAAACAGGCTGCATCGAAGTCATCTGCGGCTCCATGTTCTCGGGCAAGACCGAGGAACTCATCAGGCGCCTGCGCCGCGCCCAGTTCGCTAACCAGAAGATCGCCATTTTCAAGCCGGGGATAGACACCCGCTATTCCGATATGGAAGTGGTGTCGCACGACGCCCACAAGATAGAGTCCAGGCCCATCAAGGACGCCGCCCAGATGCTGGACGTGGAGAAGGACGTGCAGGTAGTCGGCATAGACGAAGCCCAGTTCTTCGGCCCCAACCTCGTCGACGTCTGCCAGGAGCTGGCCAACAGGGGCATCCGCGTCATTGCGGCAGGCCTCGACACCGATTACCTCGGCAAGCCTTTCGGGCCCATCCCGGCTCTGCTTGCAGTTGCGGAAGACGTACAGAAGGTGCATGCCATCTGCGTCAAGTGCGGAGCGCTGGCAAACCACTCCCACCGCCTGAGCCAGAGCAAGAAACTGGTGGTCCTGGGAGAAAAGGACATTTACGAACCCCTCTGCCGCGAATGCTACAACAAAGCTATGGAAGAGGCTGCGAAAACGCATGAATAGCCATGGAAGAAGTCAAGAAAAAACGCATGCTTTCGGGCATACAGCCCAGCGGTGACCTTCACCTGGGCAATTACCTGGGCGCCATCAAGAACTGGGCGGACCGTGTCGACGAATACGAGTGCTTCTATTTCATGGCCGACCTGCACACCATCACGGTCAGGCAGGATCCCGCCGAACTCCGCAAGCGCAGCATCAACCAGCTTGCGCAGTACATCGCCTGCGGGCTCGATCCCGAAAAGAACGTGCTCTTCCTCCAGTCGCATGTGCCCGCGCATTCCCAGCTGGCATGGGTGCTGAGCTGCTACACCATGTTCGGCGAGCTTTCCCGCATGACGCAGTTCAAGGACAAGTCCGCGAAATACTCCGACAACATCAACTCAGGCCTCTTTACCTACCCGGTGCTCATGGCCGCCGACATCCTGCTCTACCAGGCAGACTACGTGCCTGTGGGCGAAGACCAGAAACAGCACGTGGAGCTCTGCCGCGACATAGCCCAGCGCTTCAACAGCGTCTACGGCGACGTGTTCAAGGTTCCGGAGCCCCTCATCAACAAGGTCGGCGCCCGCATCTACGGGCTCACCACCCCCGGCGCCAAGATGAGCAAGTCGGTGCCTGACGGATGCGTGTTCCTCATGGACTCCCCCGACGACATCCGCCGCAAGTTCAAGAGGGCCGTAACCGACTCCGACAGGGAGAACTGCGTCAGGTTCGACAAGGAGAACAAGCCCGGAGTGGCCAACCTCATGAACATCTACTCCACCCTTACCGGAAAGACCATGGAGCAGATCGAGGCGGAGTTCGCCGGGCAGGGTTACGGTACCTTCAAGCCCGCCGTGGGAGAAGCCGTCATCGAGGCCATGCGCCCCATCCGCGAGGAGGCCGAGCGCCTCATCAAAGACAAGGCATACCTCGACGAAGTTTACCGCAAGGGCGCCGAAGCCGCATCCTACGTGGCCGGCAAGACGCTCCGCAAAGTCTACAAGAAAGTAGGCTTCTACCAGCTTTAGCTATCTTCTGGGATGATGCTTCAGGACCTCCGCCTGCCAGGTGGCGGAGTCTATGTGCGTGTAGATTTCCGTGGTGAGGATGCTCTCATGCCCGAGCATCTCCTGCACGACCCTCAGGTCGGCCCCGTTCTCGATGAGATGGGTGGCGAACGAATGCCGGAAGGTGTGCGGCGATATCTCCTTGTTCACCCCTGCCACCAGCGCCTGCCGCTTGACCATATTGAAGATCGAAATCCGGCTGAGACTCCTTCCGAAACGGTTCAGGAAGGCTATGTCGTCGAATTCCGGGGAAGCCGGGACGGGCCGGACGGCGAGATAGGCGGAGAATGCATCCACCGCCATTCCACCCATGGGCACGAGACGCTCCTTGTCGCCTTTGCCGACCACGCGCACAAAGCCCTCTTCCGCGTATACATGGGAGATGAGCAGGCCGCAGGCCTCCGATACGCGCAGGCCGCTGCCGTACAGGATTTCGAGGATAGCCCTGTCGCGCACGCCCTGCCATGTACGCAGGTCTACGCTGTTCATGATAGCCTCGACCTCTTCGACTGAGAGCACTTCAGGAAGATAGCGCCCGAGCTTGGGCCTGTCCACGTTGTCGCAGGGATTGTCTTTGCGTTCCCCCTCCAGGATGAGCCAGCCGAAAAAGGATGAGAGCGATGAAAGCACCCGCGCCTGGCTGCGTTTGGAGAGGATTCCGGAACGGTCGAGGATGAAGGCTTCGACATCGGCGGTGGCAGCCGCGGCGACGTCGCCTTTGTAGAAATCGAGGAAGTCCGCCACATCGCCGGTATACGCGGCAACCGTATTGGGAGATTTCTTTCTCTCCATACGCAGATAATACCCATATTCCCTGATGGCGGCAAGGCTGTCCATATACCGCAAATATAATAAAATTGCCTATATTTGCGGCATGAGAAGGCTGTTTGCAACGGTTGCCGTCCTTCTCGCGTTCCTTACCGGATGCGAGAAGCACGAACTGGGCTATCACCTGACGGACAGGTCCGCCGAGTCCATATCGGTAATAGTCTATGCAGAGGCGTTCAACAACCTCTCGTCGGACATCAAGCAGAACATCGAGACGGCATTCAGCGGTTCCATTCCGCAGTACGGCAGCAAGAAACACCTTCTCGTGTATTCCCGCTGCGCCCTCACCGATACCGATCCCACCCCGGTGAACGGGTATCTCCTGAACGCATACCGCAACCAGACGGGCGCCCTCGAGACGGACACGCTCCTCACTGTCTCTCCGCAGGAGAGTTCACTGGATCCCGCCGTCATCCGGAGGGTGCTCAACAAG
>JAFZLP010000167.1 GCA_017551405.1 Bacteroidales bacterium | reverse complement strand
CTTACCATCGTGGGAGCACCTCTCCCCAATATTCCGTGGGAAGACCGTCCGGCTTCCTGCAAAGACACAATGTGGCGGTATTCGAAGAATCCCATCATTCCGCGCGACCTGCTGCCCGACAGCAACAGCATTTTCAATTCGGCCGTAGTGCCCTTCGGAAAGGGGTTCGCCGGGGTTTTCCGCTGCGACGACAAGAACCGCCGCATGGCAATCCATGCCGGTTTCTCCGACGACGGCATAAAGTGGGACATCAACCCCGACGTCATCAAGTTCGCGGATGCTCCTGCGCCGGAAGTGGGGGAGTGGGTATACGGTTACGACCCGCGCGTCGCCTTCATTGAGGGCAAATACTACGTCACGTGGTGCAACGGTTTCCACGGGCCCACCATCGGCGCCGCCTGGACTACCGATTTCAAGACCTTCCACCAGCTCGAGAACGCCTTCCTTCCCTACAACCGCAACGGAGTGCTTTTCCCGCGCAAGATAAACGGCCGTTTCGCCATGCTTTCCCGCCCGTCCGACACCGGTCACACCGCATTCGGCGACATCTTCTATTCCGAATCGCCCGACTTCGTGTTCTGGGGGAAGCACCGTCACGTGATGGCTCCCGCCGCGTTCGAGACCAGTGCCTGGCAGTGCATGAAGATTGGCGCCGGCCCCGTTCCCATCGAGACGTCCGAAGGCTGGCTGCTCATCTACCACGGTGTGCTGCAGTCCTGCAACGGCTATGTCTATTCGTTCGGAGCCGCCCTGCTCGACCTCGACCAGCCCTGGAAGGTGCTCGCCCGCAGCGGGCAGTACCTGCTCAACCCGCGCGAGATCTACGAGATCGCCGGAGACGTCCCCGACGTCACCTTCCCGTGCGCTTCGCTGCACGATCCCGAGACGGGGCGTATCGCCGTCTACTACGGCTGCGCCGACACCGTCACCGGCCTCTGCTTCGGCTACATCCCCGAAATCATCGATTTCGTAAAGCGTACCAACATCCTCTGACGGTGCGGAAGCATCTGTCCATGAAACAGCTGATACCCGCCGTTGCAGCCGCTGCGCTGCTGCTTGCCTGTACATCTGAGAACCCCGTCAGCGTCAAGTTGAACAAGTACAAGCTTGCACTTGACAAAGGAGAAACCGTAACCCTCACGGCTACGGTTGAACCTGCTAACGCCGCGGCGGTGGTGGAGTGGGCATCTTCCGATGTCTCCGTCGCAACCGTCGAGGGCGGCATTGTGACGGGAGTGGCCGCCGGAACGGCCGGTATCACGGTGCAGGCGGGCGACAAACAGGCTGTCTGCAAGGTTACGGTAAGGGATCCCCTGGCAGTGGCTTCAGTCGACCTCGGCCTTCCTTCGGGGCTCAAATGGGCAGCCTGCAACGTGGGTGCTTCAGTCCCGGAGGAATACGGCGATTATTACGGCTGGGGCGAGACGGAGCTTAACGCCAGCTATGACTGGCCCGATTACGCATTGTGCAACGGTACCTCGGCTTCGCTGACCAAGTACAACACTGACAGTTCCTGCGGGGTTGTCGACAACAAGACAGTATTGGACGCCGACGATGATGTGGCCCGCTTTAAACTCGGTGGAAAATGGCGGATGCCGACCACTGACGAATGGACCGAATTGCAGACCGTCTGCACATGGACGTGGACGACGGTTAACGGGGTCAACGGGGAGCTTGTCACCGGCCCCAGCGGCAGAAGCATCTTCCTTCCGGCTGCCGGCAGCCGCTTCCGCACAGACCTGTATCGTGACGGTTTCGAAGGCAACTACTGGTCCTCTTGCCTCTTCGCGGACAGCCCGACCTTCGGCCTGTTCCTGTTCTTCAACTCAGGCGGCTGTTACCAGAGCAACGCCACCCGCCGCGACGGCTTCCCTGTCCGTGCGGTAACAGACTAGGCCGGCCGGCAGGACTAGCGGCGGACAGCGGAGCGGAAATTGGTTTTTCGGCAAGCCTGCCGAAAAATAATTTCCGGCCGCCCGTCTGGAAGACTCCGCCGCCGGTTGCCGGAGTGAGCGAAGCGAACGGAGTTCCGCCAGTGGCTGCCTGCCATAGGCGAATGAGGGGTGTTAAAGATAATGTTGAAAAAAAACTGAAAAATTTAAACGGCGGGTGTATAATTATATCTAAAATGATGTAGATTTGCACCCGCAAAAATAACAACCTTATCTTTTTTATGCTACGTGAAGAAATTTACCTCTACTACCTGTGAGTTGATCGAATTAGTCAACTCCGGTGCAGAATTGAAGGGCTTGCTTGAAAAGTCCATTGCCAAGGCAAAAGCCACGAATCCCGACAAAGACACTAATCCTGCACAGAGTCTGGAAGAGTTTTATTTTTTCATTGAGTGGAGTCTGACCACTCTCCCGCGTTTCATTTTAAAGTTACCGACAGGATCCTCGCTCTACGACCGTCTGGACCAGGGCGTCGACTACCTGTACTTTCTCGTCGACCAGCCTCTCGAAGAGCTGGAAGACAAAGGTTATTATTATCCTTCGCTGCAGTACCACGAACCCTTCCGTTCCTGGCTGGTCAATTATAACAAGCAGTGGGGCTCGTTCCTTTCCACTCCCGAGTCGTGGAAACCCGAATATGCCGAGGATTTCTTCACCGACCCCGAGTTCGGCGTGTGCAGGGAATGGTACGAGGATGCTTCCAACTGGAAGAGCTTCAATGATTTCTTTTCCCGCAAGCTTCGCGACGCGTCGCAGAGGCCCATCGCCGATCCGTCCGACGAGTCCGTCGTCTGCTCTCCCGTGGACGGGTGGCCCCAGGGCGTATGGAATATAGACGAAGACGGTTACATCGACAACAAGGTGCTCCTCAAGAGCCGCGAGTTCGACAGCGTGGAGAATCTCCTCGGGCCGGACAGCAAGTACGGCAGGGAGTTCGCCGGCGGCACCCTCACCCACGTTTTCCTCGATGTGAACGACTATCACCGCTACCATTTCCCCGTTTCCGGTAAGATTCTGGAAATGAACAAGATAGCCGGCACTGACGGCGGCGGTGGCGTATACCACTGGAACCCTGAAGCCAAGCGTTACTGGCTCGAGAGCCGCACCCCCAACTGGGAATCTATCGAAACCCGTGCCTGCGTGGTGCTCGAGACCGCATTTGGCAAGGTGGCGCTTCTTCCCATTGGCATGTCGCAGATCTGCTCGGTCAATTTCTCGGAAGGGCTCAAGCCCGGCGATACAGTGGTCAAGGGCCAGGAGATGGGATACTTCCTCTTCGGAGGTTCCGACCTCGTGATCGTTTTCCAGAAAGGCGTGAAGTTCGATCTCACGGCCGACACCGCCGGGCATATAATGCTCGGCCAGAAACTTGGCAAACTCGAAAAGTAGGCCTGCTTACAGCAGATAATCCTTTCCGTGGTCTGCAAGGCGGACCAGCAGTTCCCCGAACAGGGTGTTCGCCCAGGCGAACCATGAGCGGGTGAACTTTGCTGCGTCGTCCTTGTCGTGGCTCTCATGGATGAATCCGGTGCCGGCATCGGTGTCCCTGAGCTGCTTCAGGCAGTCTTTGATTTCCTTGTCGTAGGCCTTGCAGTCAGGACCTTCCGCTTCCGACATGTTCATGGCCGTGAAGGCCTTCATCATGACGCTCATGGGCCAGATTACCATGGTGCCGATATGGGGGCCTCCTATGCCTTCCCCGGCCTTGCCCTTCTGGAAATACGGATTGTATCCGCTCCAGACCAGGTTGCGGGTGTTGCGGTAGACCGGATCGGCGGCCATTTCGGGGATGAGATATCCGAGCGACAGCAGGGAGGGCACGTTGGCGTCGTCCATCAGGTAGCTGTTGCCGAAGCCGTCCACTTCGTAGGCATAGACCGGGCCGAATTCGGGATGCTGCACGACGGCGTATTTCTTCAGGGCGCCCTCCACTTCGTCCGCGAGGGCGGTGCACCTGCGCGCCATGGTCTTTTCGTGATTCACGGTGGCGAGGATTTCCGCCGCCTTGCGTAAGATGCTCACTGCAAAGAAGTTGGAGGGGACGAGGAACTCGAACTGGGTGGCGTCGTCGGAGGGCCTGAAGGACGAGCAGATAAGCCCCGTGGGCTTGACGGGATGCCCCTTTCCGACGCGGGCCTTGGTGTCGAGCTGCCTGTCGGTGACGCGGAGGAAATAGTACGGGCCGTCGCCTGTCTTGCGCTGCTGCACGGTGAAGGTTTCGAGGATGTTCTCCATGGCCCTGAGCCACTGTTCGCCGAAGACGGAGACGTCGCCGGTAACTTTCCAGTACTCATATGCGAGACGGACCGGATAGCAGTGGGAGTCTATCTCCCATTTGCGCTCGAACACCCAGGGGCTCTGGGGGGTGCCGGTGTCGTCGGAGGTGGCGCCTGCACCGGTGGGGCCGTCGTTGAAGGCATTGGCGTAGGGGTCTATGTTGAGCAGCGAGAACTGGCAGTTGATCACTCCCGCTATGAGCTCCCGCAGCGCGGGATCGTCTTTACACAGAGAGACATACGGCCATACCTGGGCGCCGGAGTCGCGGAGCCACATGGCGTGGATGTCGCCGGTGTATACGAAGGTGCGGGGAGTTCCGGTGCTGTCGCTGAAGTTCACGGTGGTGTCGAGCGTGTTGGGGAAGCAGTTGCGGAACATCCAGCGGAGCTTCGGGTCTTTGATCTTCGCGGATACGCTTTCTATCTTGGCTTCCACGGCCTGCGATGTGAAAACCGGCTCTGCAGGCCTCTGTGATTCGAATGTCTGCGCACATGCGGAGAGGGGGAGAAGCATTGCGCCCAGCAGTGAATATAGATGTCTCATACCAAAGGCAAATTTAACAAAAATCATTATATTTGTATATTTATGATACATCCCATTTTAGTCAGCATCCTGACGGGTCTCGTGAGCTTCGTGAACCCGTTCACAGGCACTTCCAACTTCGGCGCCACCAACCCCGGCGCCCTTCTCCCGAACGGGATGATGAGCGTGAGCCCCTTCAATGTCAGCGGCTCGGCCCGGAACACCTGGGACAAGGATTCCCGCTGGTGGAGCACCCCGTACAGCTCCGACAACTGCTATCTTACCGGGTTCAGCCATGTGAACCTCAGCGGAGTGGGCTGTCCCGACATGGGAGCGGTGCTCGTCATGCCTACGATGGGCGAGCTTGAGGTGGATTATACGAAATACGGCAGCCTGTACGAAGATGAGATGGCGGAGCCCGGCTATTATTCCGTGGTGCTTTCAGATTACGGCATCCAGGCCGAGGTTACCGCAACCCTCCGTACAAGCATAGAACGATATACCTTTCCGGAAGGCAGGGCCAATATCCTGCTGAATCTGGGCGAAGCCCTCACCAACGAAACCGGCGCCTTCGTCAGGAAGGTCTCCGACACCGAGGTCGAAGGCATGCGCCTGTGCGGCGGTTTCGGCTACACGAATCCCCAGGCCGTGATTCCGCAGTATTTCGTGCTGAGGCTCAGCAAGGTTCCCTCGGCTGCCGGATTCTTCAAGAAACAGCCTCCCATGCAGGCCGAGGCCGCCTGGGACGCTTATGCCGGCAAGTATAAGGTGTACACCGAGTATTTCAGCGAGATGGGGGGAGACGACCTGGGCTGCTGGTTCAGCTTCGACGTCAAGGAAGGGGAGAGCATCTGCGTGCAGGTCGGGGTGTCCTTCGTGAGCTGCGAAAACGCCCGCATGAACCTCGAGGCGGAGCAGGACGGCTTCAATTTCGACCGCGTGAGGCTCCGCGCCCTTGACGAGTGGGAGAACGCTCTTTCCCGCATACGGGTGGAAGGCGGCTCCGAAGAGCAGCGGCAGGTGTTCTACACGGCCCTCTACCATGCCCTCATCCATCCCAACATTCTCAATGACGTGAACGGAGAGTATCCGCTCTTCCAAAAGGGCGGCACCGGCAGGGTGGAAAAGGGCCACGACCGCTATACCGTCTTTTCCCTGTGGGATACCTACCGCAATGTGCATCAGTTGCTTACGCTGGCCTATCCCGAGAAGCAGCTGGACATGGTGCGCAGCATGGTGGACATGTACAAGGAGAGCGGCTGGATGCCCAAGTGGGAGCTCTACGGCACCGAAACCTACATCATGGAGGGCGATCCGGCCATTCCGGTAATAGCCGACAGCTATCTCAAGGGCATCACCGACTTCGACGTCGAGGCGGCCTACGAGGCATTCCTCAAGTCGGCCGAGACCCCCGGCAACCCGCTCCGTCCCGACAACGTCCCCTACAACGAAAAGGGCTACATCCCCCTTGGCTTCTTCGCTGCCGACTTCTCAGGGGACAACTCCGTCTCGCACGCGCTGGAATATTATGTGGCCGATGCCGCCCTGTCCCGCCTGGCCGCGGCCCTCGGCAGGATTGAAGATGCCGCCCTGTACCGCACCCGCTCTCTCGGCTACAGGAATTACTACAGCCCCGAATCCGGCACCCTGCGTCCGCTCCGTGCCGACGGCAGCTTCCTCGAGCCGTTCGACCCCCGCCAGGGCGAGAATTTCGAACCGGTGCCCGGCTTCCACGAGGGAAGCGCCTGGAACTATACCTTCTACGTCCCCCACGACATAGAGGGGCTGGCGAAGCTCATGGGCGGCCCGAAGGCCTTCTGCGAAAAGCTGCAGAAGGTGTTCGACGAAGGGCTTTACGACCCGGCCAACGAGCCCGACATCGCCTATCCGTATCTCTTCTCCCGTTTCCGGGGCTACGAAGACAGAACTCCGAAAATGGTGGATGCCCTGCTGGAGAAGTACTTCAGGGTGGCTCCCGACGGCATCCCCGGCAATGACGACACCGGCACCATGAGCGCCTGGGCCGTCTTCAGCATGATGGGCCTGTATCCCGACTGTCCGGGAGAGCCAGCCTACACACTCACCACCCCCGCCTTCGACAAGGTGGTCATCGGCGACGCCGTAACCCTGAGCAAGACGCCGGGCCGCCGCATCCGCGGCATCAGGGCCGGAGGCAGGGCGCTCAGCGGCCGCCGCATCTCCCATGAAGATCTGATTAAAGCCAAAAACATAGAGTTCCGATGCAGATAACAGTCTCCAAAGGCATCATCGCCGCGGCAGGCGCGGCCCTTCTCTGCCTGCTCCTTCCTTCCTGCGGAAAGGGCGTGCGGTACGTTGAGGATCCTGCCGGATATGTGAATACCCTGGTGGGCACCATGAGCGACTTCTCGCTCAGCGCCGGCAACACCTATCCTGCCGTAGCCCTGCCCTGGGGCATGAATTTCTGGACTCCACAGACCGGAAAGGACGGCGACGGCTGGCAGTATACCTACGGCGCGCACGAAATCAGGGGCTTCAAGCAGACCCATCAGCCCTCGCCCTGGATAAACGACTACGCCAGCTTCAGCATCATGCCGGTGCGCCTGCAGAAGGGCGCTTCCTACGCCGGCATGATCGACCAGGATGCCCGAAAGAGCATCTTCTCGCATTTAAGCGAGACTGCCAGGCCATATTATTACAGCGTCTATCTGGCCGACCACGACGTCACCGCGGAAATCACCCCCACCGAGCGTGCGGCGCAGATGCGCTTCACCTTCCCCGAAAGCACTGAAAGCGGCTTGATCATAGACAGTTACGGCGGTTCCATAGAGGTGGTCGATTCCTGCACCGTGGTGGGTATCACCGTTTCGAACCACGGGGGAGTGCCCGACAATTTCGCGAACTTCTTCGTAATCAAGTCCGACAAGCCTTTCATGCTGGCGGCATCGCGCGGCGTCTCCGACGTCGCCCTCGCTTTTTCCACGGTCCGGGGGGAGCAGGTCACGCTTAAGCTGGCGTCGTCCTTCATCTCCGCGGAGCAGGCCGAACGCAACCTCAGGGAGGCCGACGGCAGTTTCGACGAGGTATGCGCTGCCGCGAAGGCCCGCTGGAACGAGGTGCTGGGCCGTATCAAAGTGGGCGGCGGCAAGGAAGAGGACTACCGCACCTTCTACAGCTGCCTGTATCGCAGCACCCTTTTCCCGCGCAAGCTCTGGGAAGAGGGGAGGGACGGCAAACCGAGGCACTACAGCCCCTATGACGGCAGGGTGCATGACGGCTATCTGTACACCGACAACGGCTTCTGGGACACCTTCAGGGCGCAGTTCCCGCTGCTCAACCTGGTGTATCCCGACGAAAGCGCCCGCATGCTGGCCGGCTTCGCCAACGTGGCGCGCGAGAACGCCTTCCTGCCGGAATGGTGCAGCCCCGGCCACAGGGACTGCATGATAGGCAACAATTCCGCATCCATAGTGGCCGATGCGGCGGTGAAGGGCCTGGTGGCCCCGGCCGACCTCAAGGCGCTCTACGACGCCCTGGTGTACGGCAGCGAACATGTCCATCCCGCCGTCAAGTCATCGGGCAGGCTCGGCTGCGACTATTACAATACCCTCGGCTACGTGCCGTGCGACGTCGGCATCAGGGAAAGCACCGCCCGCACCCTGGAGTATGCCTACGACGACTGGTGCATCCTGCAGATAGCCAGGATCCTGGGCCGTCCGCAGGAAGAGCTGGACAAGTGGGAGAGGCGCTCCTATAACTGGCGCAACGTGTTCGACGCGCAGTCGCGCCTGATGCGCGGAAGGAAGCTAGACGGCAGCTTCTCGGAGCCTTTCAGCCCCTACAAGTGGGGCGGGGATTTCACCGAGGGCAACTCCTGGCACTACACCTGGAGCGTCTTCCACGACATTCCTGGGCTCGTCGAGGCCATGGGCGGCAGCGGCAGTTTCGAGCAGATGCTCGATTCCGTGTTCGTCGTCCCGCCCGTTTACGATGACAGCGCCTACGGCTTCCGCATTCATGAAATAGCCGAGATGCAGGTGGCGGCGATGGGTAACTACGCCCACGGCAACCAGCCTGCGCAGCATGTCATTTATCTCTACGACTACGTCGGCGCCAGGGAGAAGACCGACAGGTGGGTGAACGAAGTGCGCAGCCGCCTGTACAAGGCCACTCCCGACGGCTATTGCGGTGACGAGGACAACGGCCAGACCAGCGCCTGGTACGTGTTCAGCTCGCTCGGTTTCTATCCGGTCTGCCCCGGTTCGGGCGAATATGCGCTCTGCTCGCCGCTCTTCCCGGAATTCAGGATCAGTCCTGCCGGCGGCAAGGCCTTCGG
>JAFZLP010000166.1 GCA_017551405.1 Bacteroidales bacterium | reverse complement strand
CTGGTCTATCCAGTCCCAGATGAAACCGCCCTGGAGGTTGTCATAGGCGTAGGTCTCGTACCACATCAGGTCGAAGGAGCCGTTGCTGTTGCCCATGGCGTGGGAATACTCGCACTGGACCACCGGCTTTGCAGAAGGCAGCTCCGCCTGCTTATGAAGCCAGCGGGTATCGGCGTACATCGGGTTCAGGAAATCGGAATTGCGGTCGTGGGCCGCCCGCTCATATACGACCGGACGGTTCTGGCCGCCTTTTTCCATGGACTTGAGCAGGTCATACGTACGCTCGAAATTCACGCCGTTGCCGGCCTCGTTACCAAGCGAAAGCACTGTCACACAGGGATATCCGGCAGTACGCCTGTACATGTTCAGGGTCCTGTCTTCGTGATTCGCATACCATGCGGGATCCTTGGCGAGGCTTTCGGGACCGTAGCCCATCCCGTGGCTCTCGATGTTGGCCTCGTCATACACATAGAAGCCGAGGCTGTCGCAGAGTTCGTAGAAGGCACGCGACTGCGGATAATGGCAGGTACGGATGGAGTTTATGTTGAGCTCGCGCATGCGCACCAGATTCCTGCGGAGATACTCGCGGTCGCACCAGTGCCCGGTGAACTCGTTGTGTTCGTGCATGTTGACGCCCTTGAACTTGATGGGCTGTCCGTTGAAATAGAACACGTTGCCGCGGATTTCCGTATGGCGGAAGCCCACGTCGAAACGGGTGTACTCTCCCCCGGCCTTCAGGAGCAGGGTGTAAAGGTTGGGCTCCTCCGCGCTCCACGGCTTCACCGCCGGGATGCGGACGCCGCGCACGCCTGCGCCGCCTTCGGAAACCACCGCCCCGTCCGCTGCAATCAGCTTGTACTCAGCCGGTACGGTGGTGGTGAGGCTGAAGATGCCGTCCCCGTTTGCAAGGTCATAATCGGCCACCATGCTGAAATCGAGGCTGGCCGCCGAGCTCTCGCTGGACAGATAGACGTCGCGCTCGATGCCGCTCACGCGCCAGAAGTCCTGGCATTCCAGATAGGAACCGGTGCTCCAGTGGGTGCATTTCAGCACAAGCTCATTCTCGCCTTCTTTCAGGTAAGGGGTGATGTCGAAGCGGGCCAGGTCCTTGCTGTCTTCGCTGTAACCGACATCCTTGCCGTTTACAATCGTGTAAACGCCCGATTTCGCTCCGCAGAGGTTCAGGTACACTTCCCTGCCGGCCCATGCGGCGGGAACGGTGAACGTACGCATGTAGATGCCCACCGGAATGTCGTCGGGAAGCACCGGAGGATGCGCCTCCGCTGCAAAGTCATAGGGGGTGTTGACGTACACCGGAGTGCCGTGGCCCTGGAATTCCCAGTTGCCGGGCACGGTTATCTTCCCCCAGCCGCCGAGCTCAGCCGGAATATCCTTTTCCGAGTTGAAAAAGAGGAAGTTCCAGGTTCCGTTCAGGTCGAGGTAGAACGGGCTCTTCTCGAACGGAAGGGAGCGCGCCTCTTCCTCGGAAGAATACATTATCAGCTCCGTCCTCTGCGTCTGGGCATTCACGCCGGTCACGTTCATGTCCCTGTGCAGGGGAAGCACCTGCAGGACGGTCAATAGAATTGGTATCAGTGTCATATGCGCAATATGGTTAGGTTGGAATTATCATTGCACCACGGGGGTATCGGTCATTTCGAATTCAAGCGTACCTCCCGCCATTATGTCTTCATAGGTGATACGCGGTTCGGAAAGGATGCGTCCGTTGAGCTTCGCCCATTTCACATAGACGTTCCCGGGGGAATTGTTGCGGGCGACGACCTTGAAGTTGCCGTTTACCACGGCCTCCTTGACGGCAGGGCTGCCCAGCCAGAAATCGCCTGCGCAGGGATCGACCTGATAGAGGCCGAGGGCGCTCAGCACGTACCAGGAGCTCATCTGGCCCACGTCTTCGTTGCCGCACAGGCCCTCGGGGGTGTCGAAATAAAGCGAATCCATAATGGTGCGCACTATCCTCTGGCAACGGTCAGGACGTCCGGCGTAATCGAACATATAGGTCATGTGGTGGCAGGGCTCGTTGCCGTGGGCATACTGGCCGATGAGGCCGGTGACGTCGCTGTGGCTCTCTCCCATGTAGCCTTCGGCGATGAACAGGGAATCGAGCTTCTCCAGGAAACGTTCCTTGCTTCCGAACAGGTCGATGAGACCGGGCACGTCGTGCGGCACCATGAAGGTGTACTGCCAGCCGTTCCCTTCGGTGTAATCGTCATGCATGTGTTCTGCCCTGAAGGGGTCGAAGGGAGTACGGAACGAACCGTCCTTGGCCGCTGCGCGCATGAAACCGGTGGCCTTGTCGAAGTACTTGGCGTAGGAGCGGGCCTTCGTGTGGAATTCTTCGCTCAGCTCGGCGTCGCCGCAAAGGTCGGCTACTTTCGCCACGGAACCGTATGACACGGCGAATTCCAGGCCTTCGGATACCGTCTCCACAGGCTCGGTGCCGTCATAGGGGATATAGCCGTAATCCAGGATGTCCTGCTGTCCCCTGTTTCGAACCCTGCTGGACGCCACCATGGCGTCGAGGGCCTTCTTCTTGTCGGGATACAGGCCCTTAAGCACGTAGTCGCCCATTATGATGACCCCGGCGTGGCCGGGCATGCAGTCGGTTTCATTGCCCCACAGGTGCCATACGGGAAGCTTGCCCTGTTTGGCGAATATGTCCATGAAACTCTCGGCGAAAGCCTTGCTGCGTTCGGGCTCTATCACGGTGTAGAGCGGGCTGGCGGCCCTGTAAGTGTCCCAGAGCGAGAATACGGTATAACGTTCGGGGGCGCCTGCGTCACTGAAGCGCGAAGGAGCGATAAGCGCGTGATACAGAGCGGTATAGAATACCTTTTCCTGTTTTTTGTCAAGCGGTTTGATGCTTATCTTCCCCAGCGCGTCGTTCCATTGTTTGCGGGCGTTGGCCAGGCTCTTGTCGAAGTTTTTGTTCCTGCGGGCATCGGCTTTCAGGTTGTCCAGCGCCTTCTCTTCGCTGGTGGGAGAAATGCCCACCGTCACGTTCAGCTTCTTTTCCGCGGAGGTGTCGAAAAGGAGCACCTTGGCACTGGCCTTTTCGCTCAGGACCTCGTCCTCACCGAGGGTGAAGGGCAGGGAAAAATCGGCGTAGAAATACACCGTCTGGTCGAGCGCCCAGCCGCGGGAACGGCGGTATCCCTTGAGGGAGTGGTCGTCCACTATCTCCACATTCCAGTCGGAAACTGCATCCCAGCCTATTCCGGTGCAGAGGTCGAGCAGCACGGCGGATTCGTCTCCGCTGAAAGTGTATTCATGGTAACCGGTGAAAGTGCCGGCTGTAAGACGCACGCTCACTCCGTAATCGGGCATCTCCAGGCCGTAGAAGCCGGGCTGCACGGTCTCGAGCGAATGGCCCAGACGGGCATACAGGTGCCTCGGGCTGGAGCCGGCATTCTGGTCGTAAAGGGCATCGGTATACTGCCTGCGGGCAGGGTCGAAGGGAAGCAGCATCACGTCCCCGAGGTCTCCGATGCCGGAGCCGCTGATATGGGTGTGGCTGAATCCGAG
>JAFZLP010000165.1 GCA_017551405.1 Bacteroidales bacterium | reverse complement strand
CACGGAGTTACGCATGTGTCGCACTGGTTCCAGCCGCTTACCGACTCCACCGCCGAAAAGCACAATTCGCTGCTTGAATACGACGGCAAGGGCGGAGTGATAGAGAGTTTCAGCGGCGACGAACTGGTGCAGCAGGAGCCCGATGCCAGCAGCTTCCCCAGCGGGGGACTGAGGGCCACTTTCGAGGCCCGCGGCTACACTGCCTGGGATCCCGCCAGCCCGGTCTTCATCCAGGACGACACCCTCTGCATCCCTACCGTCTTCATCTCCTATACCGGCGAGGCCCTCGACTACAAGACCCCTCTCATCAAGTCCATAAAGGCCGTCGAGGACGCGGCGCTGCCCATCTGCAGGCTGTTCGATCCTTCGGTGGTGAGGGTGTTCACCTATCTTGGCTGGGAGCAGGAATATTTCCTGGTCGATGAAGACCTCTACTCGGCGCGTCCCGACCTGATGCTCACCGGCCGCACACTCATGGGGCATCAGTCCAGCAAGAGCCAGCAGCTCGACGACCACTATTTCGGGGCCATCCCCTCCAGAGTCACGGCGTTCATGAAAGACCTGGAACGGGAGGCGTGCCGGCTCGGAATCCCCGTCAAAACCAGGCATAACGAAGTGGCTCCCAATCAGTTCGAGCTGGCTCCCATCTACGGCGAGGCCAATCTCTCGAACGACCAGAACCAGCTGGTGATGAACCTCATGCACAAGATTGCCCGCAGGCACGGTTTCGCGGTGCTGTTCCATGAGAAGCCTTTCGCCGGCATCAACGGCAGCGGCAAGCACTGCAACTGGAGCCTCGGCACCGACACCGGCGTGCTTCTGATGGCGCCGGGCAAGAATCCGGATGCCAATCTGCAGTTCCTCGTGTTCTTCGTGAACGTGCTGATGGCCGTGCAGCGCTACAACTCGCTGCTGAAGGCCTCCATCGCCTCTGCCACCAACGCGCACAGGCTCGGCGCGAACGAGGCGCCGCCGGCCATATTATCGGCCTTCCTCGGAAAGACCATGACCGACGTGCTGCGCCGGATCAAGGACACGCCCTCCGGCACTCCCGTGGAAATCGCCGGCAAGAAAGGCGCGAAAGTAGGGGCCTACGGCATTCCCGAAATCTTCATAGACAACACCGACCGCAACCGCACTTCGCCCTTTGCATTCACCGGTAACCGCTTCGAATTCAGGGCGGTAGGCTCATCCGCCAACTGCGGCGGCGCGCTCACATCGCTCAATGCGGCGGTGGCGGGCCAGCTGAAGGATTTCATGGCCTGTGTGGATGCCGCCATGGCGGCGGGGAAGTCCCGCAACGAGGCGGTGATGGACTGCCTCAAGCCCATCATAGCCAAGGTGCTCGACACCGTCTGCTTCGACGGCAACGGCTATACCGAGGAATGGAAGAAGGAAGCGGAAAGGCGCGGCCTCGACACCGAAACCTGCGTTCCCAGGATGTTCCTGGGCTTCACCTCGCCCGAAGCGGTGGACCTGTTTGCCCGCACCGGCATCTTCAGCGCCAAGGAGCTGGAGGCCCGCAATGAGGTGAACTGGAACCGCTATGTAAAGAAGGTGCAGATAGAGGCGAGGGTGATGAGCCGCATGGTCACCAACCATATCATTCCGGCAGTGCTTGAGTATAAGCGCAGGCTGCTCGAGGGCCTTTCCCTCGAAAAGAACGTGTTCGGAGCCAGCCTGCACGATTCTTCCGCCGAAGAGATAGTCCGCACAATCGTGAACGAGCTGGCGGTGCTCCGCTCCGACACGGCCGCGCTCGAGGAGGCCATGGAACAGGCCAATGCGATTGAGAACGACTTCGAAAAGGCGGTGGCCTACCACGGAATCGCGGAGCTCATAGAAGAGACGCGCAAGCCGGTGGACCGCCTCGAGGAAATCACCGACAACGCCATCTGGCCGCTGCCGAAGTACCGCGAAATCCTGCTTATCAGTTAGATGGAATTAAGGCAGGAATGCCTTTTTGATCTCAGGAACGGCGTCCAGCTTCTCCCAACCGAAGAACTGGATGCCGTTTTCCACATATGGCTGTTTGCCGAAGTGGCCGTAGGCAGCGGTGGGAGCGTAGATGGGGTTCTTGAGCCCGAAGCGGCGGATGATGGCGGCGGGGGTGAGGTCGAACATTTCGCCCAGTTTCGCCGCTATCTGCGCGTCGGTTTCGGACACGGCCCTCACTGAGCCGGCCGCACGGGTGGCGTTGCCGATGTGCGCGGTGCCGTAGGTGTCGACGAAGATGCTCAGCGGCTTGGCTACGCCGATCGCGTAGGAGAGCTGCACGAGGCATTCGTCGGCCACTCCGGCCGCGACCAGGTTCTTTGCCAGCCAGCGGGCGGCATAGGCAGCGCTGCGGTCCACCTTGCTCGGGTCTTTGCCGCTGAAGGCACCGCCGCCGTGGGCTCCGCGGCCGCCGTAGGTATCAACTATGATCTTTCTGCCGGTGAGGCCGGTGTCTGCCGCCGGGCCGCCTTCCACGAACTTTCCGGTGGGGTTGACGTAGAGGATGAGCCTGTCGTCGAACAGGGCCTGCAGGTCTGCGGGCAGCGATTCGATGAGCTTCGGAAGCACTATTGTGCGGACGTCCTTTTCGATGCGGTCGTGCATGACTTCGTCGGACGGGTCGAATGGGTCGTGCTGGGTGCTGAGCACCACGGTGTGCACGCGCACGGGCAGGTGCGTCTCCGCGCTGAATTCAATGGTGAACTGTGCCTTGGCGTCGGGCCTCAGGTACGGCATGGCGCTGCCGGAATGGCGTATGTCGGCAAGTATCTGCAGGATGGAATGCGACAGGAACAGCGACAGCGGCATGTACTCGGGGGTGTCCTTGCAGGCGTAGCCGAACATCATGCCCTGGTCGCCGGCGCCCTGTGCTTCGGCGCTTTCCCTTACAACGCCGCGGGCGATGTCGCCGCTCTGCTCGTGAATGGTGGAGATGACCCCGCAAGAGGAGGCGTCGAAGCCGTATTCGGCCTTCGTGTACCCTATCTTGCTGATGGTGGCCCTGACCGTGGCGGGGATGTCTACATAGGCGTGCTGCGAGGCGACCTCGCCGCCGACAATCACCAGACCGGCGGTGCAAAATGTTTCAACGGCCACGCGGGAATCGGGGTCCTGCCTGAGGAATTCGTCCAGAATGGAATCTGAAATCTGGTCCGCGACCTTGTCGGGATGGCCTTCCGAGACGCTCTCGGAAGTGAAAAGATAGTTGTTCATTTTAGCATTTTTTTTGTGCGGGGTTGCAAGCAGTCAAATCTGTCCCCGCGGTTAATAAATTGTGTGCAAAGGTACAAAAATTTATACTATATTTGCCTCACGAAAAAACTCATTCAAACCAAATTAGTATGAAAAAATTTCTCAAAAGTTTATTGCTGGGTCTCTCAGCGATGCTTTTAGTCGTTCCTGCCTTCGCGCAGATTACGACTTCTGCCCTGGGCGGCCGTGTGGTCGACCAGAACGGTGAACCTGTTCCCGGTGTAGCCGTCGTGGCAGTTCACGAACCTTCGGGCACCCAGTACGGGGTCATCACCAACAACGATGGCCGTTATGCCATACAGGGTATGCGTACCGGCGGTCCTTACAAGGTAGAGGTGTCCAGCCTGGGCTACCAGACTTCCACCTTCACCGGCGTTATCCTCCAGCTCGGTGAAACCTACGGGCTCGATGCCGTCATCAATGAGGAATCCCTCAATCTCGGCGAAGCCGTAGTGGTCGCAACCCCGAGCTCGAAGTTCTCCGCCACTGAAAAGACGGGCGCTTCCACCAACATCAGCAACCAGCAGATTGCGGAGCTCCCCACCATCAGCAGGACCATTTCCGACATCGCCAGGCTCTCTCCCTACGGCGGTAACGGAATGAGCATCGGCGGCGCCGACGGCCGTACCACCAACTTCACGGTCGACGGTTCCAACTTCAACAACAACTTCGGCCTTTCCGACAATCTTCCCGGCGGCGGCACCCCCATCTCCATCGACGCCATCGAGGAGGTACAGGT
>JAFZLP010000164.1 GCA_017551405.1 Bacteroidales bacterium | reverse complement strand
CTGAATCAGGAACTATTTCCTGTCGAGAGGCCTGGCGTAGTGGGTGGGTTCAGTCTTCTCGCGCTTCGGCTGCTCTGGAGGCGCGGCCCTCGCGGGAATCTTTTTGGAGTACGAATACGCCAGGATGGCGATTCCCGCCACAATGAACGGGATGCTGAGCAACTGGCCCATGTTGAGGGCCATGGCGTTTTCGAACGGCACCTGGGACTCCTTGATGAACTCGATGAAGAAACGGGCTCCGAAACAGCCGACGAGGAACCAGCCGAAATAGAAGCCGCGGTATGTCTTGTCGAGCTTTTTCCAGTAGAACCAGATGAGTATGAGGCCGAGTATCAGATAGGTCAGGGCCTCGTAGATCTGAGTGGGATGCTTGGGCTCGGTCTCGCCGCGGAGGTCGTAGATGAAACCCCAGGGCAGGGACGTGACGTTACCGTAGATTTCGGAGTTGAACAGGTTGCCCAGGCGGATGAAGCATCCGGCGAAGGCCACGGTGATGCACAGCCTGTCCATAATCCACAGGAAATCAAAGCCGTTTTTCTTGCCGTAATGGTGTGAGAACCACCACATTCCCAGCAAGAGGGCGATGGCTCCGCCGTGCGAGGCCAGACCGCCCTTCCAGGGCATGAAGATTTCCCAGAATCCCTTCCACGAACCCAGGTAGTAGTCGGGCTGGTAGAAAAGGCAATGCCCCAGGCGCGCTCCGACTATGGTGCAGATCAGGAGCGTGTAGAGCAGCGGGTCAAGCAGGTTCAGCGTGATGCCTTCGCGCTTGAAGAACCACTTGAAGATGTACCAGCCGAGTATGAACCCTGAGATGAACAGCAGGGAATACCACCGCACGCCGACCGATCCGACATGGAAGATGACAGGGTCGACGTGCCAGTGTACGAACAACATGGAGAGCATGTTAACCACGGATTGCGGCTACGCCCGGAAGGGTCTTGCCCTCTATGGCCTCGAGCATTGCGCCGCCGCCGGTAGAGACATAGCTGACCTTGTCGGAGAAGCCCATTTTGGTAACGGCCGCAACGGAATCGCCGCCGCCCACGAGGGTGTAGGCGCCTGCTGCGGTAGCTTCTGCGAGATCCTTGGCAATCTCGAGGGTGCCCTGTGCGAAGTTGGGCATCTCGAACACGCCGACTGGACCGTTCCAGAGGATGGTCTTGGAGCTGAGGATGACCTTCTTCCAGGCCTCGAGCGAAGCGGGAGAAGCGTCCATGCCCTGCCATCCGTCGGGAATGTTGTGGATGTCGACTATCTGGGTCTTGGCGTCGTTGCTGAAGGAATCGGCAGCCTTGGTGGCGGAGGAGAGAATGATGCGGACACCCTTTTCCTTAGCTTCCTTCAGGATTTCGAGTGCATCGGGGATGAGCTCGTCTTCGTGGATGGAATCGCCGATCTTGCCGCCCTGGGCCTTGATGAAGGTGTAGCCCATGCCGCCGCCGATGATGAGGTTGTCGACCTTGTCGAGGAGGTTCTTGAGCACTGCGAGCTTGCTGGAAACCTTGCTGCCGCCGATGATGGCGGTGAAGGGCCTCTTGGCGTTCTTGAGCACGTTGTCGATGGCTGCGGTCTCCTGCTCCATGAGGTAGCCGAACATCTTGTCGTTCGGGAAGTAGTCGGCTATGAGGGCGGTGGAGGCGTGTGCGCGGTGAGCGGTGCCGAAGGCGTCGTTGATGTAGCAGTCGGCGTAGGAGGCGAGCTTCTTGGTAAAGGCCTTCTGGCTTTCCTTCACGGCCTTCTTGGCTGCTGCCTTCTCTTCGTCGGTGGCGTCTTCTGCAAGGCCCCTGGGCTTGCCTTCTTCTTCGGCGTAGAAGCGGAGGTTCTCGAGAAGGAGGGCCTCGCCGGGCTTGAGGGCCGCGGCCTGGGCGTCAGCCTTCTGGCAGTCTTCCGCAAACTGTACGGGAACGCCGAGGCATTCGGAGACGTGCTTTGCTATATGGCCGAGGGAGAATTTGGGATCGACCTTCTTGGGCCTGCCAAGATGCGACATGATGATGACGGAGCCGCCACCTGCAAGCACTTTCTTGAGAGTGGGCATGGCCCTTACTATACGGGTATCGTCGGTGATGTTGAAGTTCTCGTCGAGGGGAACGTTAAAGTCTACGCGGACGATAGCTCTTTTTCCTTTAAAGTCGTAAGAATCAATAAACTGCTGCATGTTTCGATGTGTTTTGTTTGTTTAGCCTACAAATCTAATAAAATTCTCCGTATTTTTGTAACCGCAATAATTAATATGTCATGGTAGAGTTCCCCAAATCCGAATGGAAAGATTACGCGCTCCTCGACAGCGGCAACGGTCTCAAACTGGAGCGTTTCGGCAAATACGCGATGATACGCCCCGAGCCCAAGGCCCTCTGGACACCCTCAATGGGCGAGGCTGACTGGAAGAGGATAGCCGCGGTGCGTTTCAAGCCCGGAGCCGGATTCGGCAAGGCCGGCAAGGAAGACAGCGGAACCTGGGAAAGGCTCGGGGAGATGCCCGACCAGTGGTTCGTGGAGTATCCCGGCGAGGGCTTCAGGCTGCGCATGAGGCTGGGGCTCACCGCCTTCAAGCATGTGGGCATCTTCCCGGAACAGGCTCCGAACTGGGAGTACATCTATTCTCGCGTAGCCGGACAGCAGCGGCTTCCGAACGCAGAGAATTTGGGGAGAGGCGGCCTTGAACCCGCTGCTGTCCGCACCCCCAAAGTGCTGAATCTGTTCGCGTACACCGGCGGGGCGTCGCTGGCCGCAAGGGCTGCCGGCGCGGACGTCACCCATCTGGACTCGGTGCGCCAGGTGGTAAACTGGGCCAGGGAGAACATGGACTCCACCGGTCTGCAGGACATCCGCTGGGTGGTGGAAGACGCCATGAAATTCGCGAAGCGCGAGGCAAAGCGCGGCCATGTCTACGACGGCATAATACTCGATCCCCCCGCATACGGCCACGGCCCCGACGGGGAGAGATGGAAGCTCGACGAGCTTCTCTTCGACATGCTCCGCACCGTCCGCACCCTCCTGGCCCCCAATGGCTGGATGGTGCTCAATCTCTACAGCAACGGCTACAGCGCCGCCCTCGGCGAAACCGTAGTCGGCGAAGCCTTCGGCATCCGCGACCGCGCCGCCCACATAAAAAGCGGAGAGCTCGCACTGAACGACAAGTTCGGCAAAGCTCTCCCGCTTAGTATTTATGTGAGACTGGAGCTGTAAAAGCTCTCCGCTTTTTCAGGGTTATAGGGGGCGGCTTAGCCCCCTTATTTACTGAAGGTCGCCGGAGGCGGCCTTAATCAAATCCTGCAGCCCCTTCATGGTGACGGAGGCCAGTTCTTCGTCGCCACCCGACTTGAAGGCATCCGAAAGGAAGGCCAGATAGTTGGCACTGTCCTCGAATTCATCCCTTCCGTACGAGTAGAACTCGAGGAAGAACCTGGCGGAGTTGAGCAGCTCCAGACTCATATCCATGCCGAGCTTGCGGGCCTTTTCGCGCTCGCCGAGCTGGTAGTACAGGTCTACCATCTTCACAACCATGTAGTCATTCACCTGGAAGCCCAGCGGAATGACGCAGAGCGGGAAGCGGCGGGTGACCTCAAGGCACTTGTCCAGCATCTCGACGGCGCGCTCATTTTCCCCTGCCTTCATAAACGAAAGCGCGGAAGTTGTGAACATGCCCCTGAGCGACATCACGCCCATGAAGGTGTAATAGTTCTGGTAGTCGACGAAATAGCCGTCCTTCATGAGGGCGTCCCATTTGTAGGTTTCGGTCATGAGCCGGTACAGCTCGTCAGTTTCCACGAAACCGGGTTCCGCCGAAGTCGGCTTGTTCTTGATGGGAACGAACTTGTATGAGAAGCCCTGGAATTCCAGATAGTCCTTGATGCCCATCTTGAGGTCGCCTCCGTAGCTGAGGAGATTGATGGGCCTGTCCCATTCGTAGTTGCTGAGCAGGTCGAGCATGAATAGCTCGGGCTTGTCAATGTATTCCTTGTTTGCAGGGATTTCGAGGATAATGGAATCGGGAATCCGATCCGCGTACTTCGCGTCCACGATGCCGTACTTGACAGCGTTTTCCTTGTTGACCGGCACGGATATCCTGTGAGAGGGGATGTAGTCTACCCTGCGGCCGCTGCCCACATCCACCTTGATCTGCGGATGCTTGAATATGGCCATGACGTCCTTGATGGGCATCACTTCGTTGCGGCTGTCAACAATGTAGACGTATTCGTTGGTGCCGTACAGGTACTGGTCGGGACCGACCGTAAGCGGAAGGGGCTTGCTGTCGTTGCAGGCCCATTTCATCTGGTCGATATGCCAGTCGGTGCCGAGCAGGGAGGTGTTCACCACGCGGACATCGGGACGGACGCTCTCCACTTCCTGGTCGTACCAGAGGGGGAAGGTATCATTGTCGCCGTGGGTTATGAGTATGCCCTGCGGGCCGACGGAATTCAGGTAGTTATAGCCCAGCTCAGCGGCGGTCTTGCGGTTCGAGCGGTCGTGGTCGTCCCAGTTCTGGGCGCCCATGAGGGCGGGAACGAGCAGGCAGACTACGGTTACGGCAGCTGCAGCCGGCACTTCTCCCCTGCCCTTGAGCAGGTCGTGAAGCAGCTCGTAAAGGGCCGCTACGGCCAGGCCGCACCACACGCTGAAGAAATAGAAGGAGCCCGCGTAGGCGTAGTCCCTTTCGCGCACCTGGTAGGGCGGCTGGTTAAGGTAGATGACAATGGCTATGCCGGTCATGAAGAACATCAGGAAGGTAAGCCATGAGCCCCGTTTATCCTTGCCGAACTGGTAGCAGAGCCCGAGCAGGCCGAGCAGCAGGGGCAGGAAGAAGTAGTGGTTCTTGCCGCCGTTGTTTTTGAGCACGCCGGGGGCGCCGGACTGGTCGCCGAGACGCCATTCGTCGATGAACCTGACGCCGCTCTCCCAGTTGCCGTAGAAGATGTTGCCGGGATTGGGGCTGTGGACGTCGTTCTGACGGCCCACGAAGTTCCACATAAAGTAGCGCCAGTACATCCAGTTGAGCTGGTAGTCGAAGAAATATGCCAGGTTGGCGCCCATGGTGGGCTTGGGAGCCTTGGCGCCGCTTATCCTGCGGCCCTTGCCCTGGGTATAGACTTCATAGAAGGCCTTGAACCTTTCAGTATCGCCGCCACCGTCGCTCCACATGCGCGGGAACAGCATCTTGCTCTGGGAATCGTATTTGGCCACGACGGGGCCATCCACATGCTTGTATTTTCCGTTTATCGGAGCCCAGTATTTGGTCTGTTTGAGATCCCATTTGGCGCCGTAATACTGGCCGTAGATCAGCGGGGTGCTGCCGTACTGCTCGCGCGAGAGATAGCGCACCAGCGTGAAAGCGTTGTCGGGCTGATACTCGTTGGTGGGGGTTTTCGCGCAGGAGCGGATGATGTCTATGCTGAAGATGGAGAAGCCGATGATAATAGAAGTGAGGCACAGGAGCGCTGTATTCCAGAACACCTTTTCCTTCTTGAGCGTGGCAATCACTCCCCAGAAGCACAGGGCGAGCACGGCCACCAGGAAGAACGCGGCGCCGGTATTGTACGGCAGGCCGAGACTGTTCACGAAGAAGAGGTCTACATAGGCCGCAAATTTGGGCAGCAGCGGAATGATTATGAAGAGGATTACCGCCAGAATGGCGACTCCCACGAGGAAAATCTTGACAAGCTCCCAGAACGTGAACGGTTTGTCCTCACGGCGGCGGTAGTAGAACATGAACACGAGGGCGGGGATCGCCAGGAGGTTGAGCAGGTGCACACCTATGCTCAGGCCCATCAGGAAGGCAATGAGCACTATCCAGCGGTCCGCATGCGGGGTGTCGGCGGTGTCGTACCACTTTGTCATGGCCCAGAAGACCATGGCCGTGAAAAGGCTGGACATGGCATACACTTCACCTTCCACCGCGCTGAACCAGAAGGTGTCGGAGAAGCAGTACACCAGGGCACCGACAAGGCCGGAGCCAATGATGGCAATTGCCTGTCCGACGGAGTAGCCTTCATCTTTGCGGGGAGCGATGAGCCGCTTCGCGAACCACACTATGGTGAGATACAGGAACAGGATGGTGAGCGCGCTGATGACGGCGTTCATGGCGTTCACCGCCACGGCCGCGCCCTCCCCTTTGCTGAACAGCGTGAAGATACGGGCGAAGAGCTGAAAAGTGGGGTTTCCGGGGGGATGGCCCACCTCGAGCTTATACGAAGACGCTATGAACTCGCCGCAGTCCCAGAACGATGCGGAGGGCTCTATGGTCGACAGATAGGTGAACGCGGAAACCACGAAGGCGACCAGTCCGCCTATCAGATTGAAAAGTCTGAATTTCTTATTGTCCATAGTTTGCAAAGTTAACAAAAGAAAACCGTATCTTTGAAAAAAATTAGTTCAAATGCCCGACAACGACTGGAAGAAACGCCTCGGGGTTGTGTATTCCACCAACCCGGACTTCAAATACGATACCATCGCGCCCCAGGAGGAGGAAGAAACCCTCGAACCTTCCCGGCAGCGCCTGGTGGTAAGCATCGACCGCCGCAACCGCGGCGGCAAGCAGGTTACGCTCGTAAAGGGCTTCAGGGGCACTTCCGAAGACCTGTCCGCCCTGGGCAAGGCGCTCAAGGTGAAGTGCGGCGTGGGTGGAACCGCCAAAGACGGAGAGATAACCGTCCAGGGCGATCTGCGCGACAAGGTAACAGCCCTCCTGCAGGAAATGGGCTATAACGCCAAAAGGGGCAACTGATGTTCTTCGGCCGCCTGCATCTCCCCACATCTCCTGCCGGAGTTCCCGCTGAACTCTGGTCGGATTTGACAGTTAACCGCATCCTGGTGATAGTGGCGGCGGTGCTTGCGCTGCTTTCCGTTTTGGACTACTTTCAGCTGTGTCCCCTGCTGATAGGCTGCATGCTGAGGGAGAGGGGAAATGTCGAAATCGAGCACAGCGTGAGCCAGGCGCGCAACCGCAACCGCTGCGCCATAGTCGCATTATTCATCCTGTGCATCCTGGCAGACCGCTACGGCCTGTATCCCGCATCCTTCATCGACAGCGTTCCGGCCCCGTTCAGGGTGGCGGCCATACTGGGGGTACTCCTGGCTTTCCTCCTGCTTCGCGTGTTCCTGTATTTTATGATCGACACCGTGGCACGCCCTAAACTCGACTCTGAAAGCAGGCTTGCAGCACACCGCGCCATCTTCAACTATTTCCTTGCCGTCATGCCGCTGGTCCTCGTTACTGTACTGGTTTTATGGATATTCAAGGCGACAGACAACGTCATACGCATGGCAATTTGGGTGGAACTTGCTGTCTTCATGTTCATTACACTTCTTCGCGAAGGACAGATTTTCCTGTCCAGGCACACAGGATTCCAAACATTTTTGTATCTTTGCGGCCTTGAACTGTTACCGGTGGCGGCTGTGGTTGTTTCGGCCGTGCTCCTGTAACGCGGAACGAGCAGAAGAACATGAAAATACTGATTTCACAGAATGCGCCTTCAAAGCTTGGCGCATACGAATCCATACAGGCCCAATACGGCGCAGAGCTGGTTTTCCGGCCGT
>JAFZLP010000163.1 GCA_017551405.1 Bacteroidales bacterium | reverse complement strand
GAATAGGTTGCGCCTATGTCGAGGGCGGTCTGCATGAGGTCGCCGTTGAAGGTGATGCTGCTGCCGTCGTCGATGGTGAAGTTCTTGCTCACCAGGCCGGGGATGGAGAAGCGGTAGCTGCCCTTGGAGATGCTGTATTCACCGTTCAGGTCGAAGACGTTCCTGGCCGGGCGCAGCAGCAGGCCTATGTCGCCTTCGCCGCTGGCCTTGAGGGAGTTGCCTCCGGTGTCGTCGAGGTCTACCGTGGCCTCGAGGCCCGGGCTGATGTGGAGCTGGACCTTCGCGGTGAGGTCGCTGCCTTTCTTGACCTTCTTTTCATGGCGCCCGAACATGGTGGCCAGCATGTCTTCGTACGGGTCGACGGGCCTGTCGGCCTCGTGGTCCTTGAAGGTGAGCAGGTTGCTCTTGGCGGTGGACGAGAACTGGGAGACCGGGATGTCGAGGCTTCCGTCGCCGGTAGTGGAGACGCTGGCGTTCACCATGAGAGCGTCCTGGGGACCGGTGATGTTCACGTTGCCGCTTGCCCGCAGGAGGCCGCTGATGCCCGCTCCGTGTCTGACGTCTATCATCTTGAGCTCGCGGAAGCGCAGGGAGGAGTTCATCACCATGTCGTCGAAACTGTGGAAGTTGATGCCTCCTGACAGCACGGCGGAGCCTGCCTCGTCGTCGAGGATGGCTATGTTGTCGAAGTGGATGCCCTCGTTGTCGAGGTGCAGGGGGCCGTTGATGGTGTACGGCACGCCCGTATAGTTCACGATGAAGTGGGCGTTGTTGATGTTGAAGTCTTCGCTGGCGAGCTTGATGTCGTCGAGCGTTCCCTTTGCCGTGACGTAGCCGCTGAGCTTTCCGCTGATGTCGTCGATGAAGCCCTGGAGGAAGGGTTTGGCCAGGACGAGCTCCGTGCCGTCCATCGCCACTGTCAGGTCCACGTCCTTCGAGCCTGGGGCGTAGGAGCCGGAGGCGTTCAGGGCGTCCCTGCCGTCGAGCATGTTGCGGACGTAGACGTTGATCAGGTCTTCGGCGCCGTCCCAGATGGCGGCGAGCCTCAGGGTGCCGGCGTTGACCCCGCTGATGCTGAGGGAGTCGCAGACGACGTTGGCGAGAGCGCGCAGGTTCTTGTCGAGCGGCGATGAGAGCAGCACCCTGCCGTTCAGGTCGCCCTTGAAGCCGTAGTCATTCTTGGTGAAGTAGTTGAGCAGGCCCATGTCGAGGTTGCGGATGCCCACGGCGAGGGTGTCGGCCGACTTGAAGGACAGGCCGCCGTCTACGCTGAAGACCTGGCTGCCGTTGTGCATCCTGAAACCGTCGATGACGGTGTTGCCGCCCTTTACCGTTATCTGCGATTCGTCGATGTCCCATTGCTGGGAGTTGAAGCGGATGTAGCTGGAAAGGGGATTTGCCGTTACGGCGAGGATATCGTTCGCGTCGCGGGAGAGGTCGCCGGAGAGATAGATCTCGCCCACCGTGTCCACTCCCTTGATGCCGTCGTAATGGAAGCCGCCGAAGAGGTTGTTCTCCTGCGCGTAGGCGGTGAGGGCGACGTCGGTTATGGAGATGCCGCCGAGCGATACGTCACTGCTGAGCACCGTGGCGTTGAGGCTGTGCCCGAGATTGTCGAAGCTGACGTCCACGCCCCTGAGGTAGTCCTTCGCGAGGGCGAGGCGCGACGAAAGCAGCTTGCCCTCGAGGCTGCCGTGGTCGCTGACGAGCGAAAGGTGCGTGGAGTCGGCGATGTACAGCCCGGGAACCACGAACGACAGGATATCCCTGGAGTCGTGGAAGGAGAGGTCCATCTTGTAATAATGGTCTGCCGTGCCCCTGTCGATGTCTGTGGAGGGGTAAAGCGCCGGCAGTTCCCTCCGGGTGGTGACTGTCTGGAGGTTGCGGATGATCTGGGCGTAGTTTCCGTGACCTTCGTATTCGACGTCGAGGAAGGAGGAGCGTACGCTGGCGCTCTCCATGCCGCCGTTATCGCGGGAAGTCACCACTATGTCCCCGACATTCTTGGCGCCGCGGTCGTTTTCGAGCACTATGTCGCTGATGACCACTTTCCCGAAGGGATTGCCTCCGGCGCTCATCACGAGGTCGGCGTCGATGTGCCCGGACACGTTGCTGGTGCCCCTCTTGTCGAGGTTGATGGCCTGCAGGTCGGCCTTGGCTATGTCGGCGGTGAAGAGGTAGCGCCCGTCGGCGTCTCCCTGCGGGAGATTGAAGACTCCGTGGAGGGTGGCCTGCAGGTTCGGGTCGGCGATGTCGATGTCGCCGTTGAAGGTCTTGCCGTCGAAGGTGCCGTTGGCCTTGATGCCGCTGTAGTCGTAGCCCAGCAGGCCTATCTTGTCAAGGCTGAGGTTGTCGATGCTGAATGAACTGCGCTTGCCGTCGAGCCTGGCGCTGAAACCGGTGGAGGCGGTCAGGTTTCCGAGCGCGTCCGCGCCGAGGAGCTTGTCCATGCCCATGTCCCTGGATGCGAAGCGGCCGGCGATGTCTATGGGCATGCCCGGATCCGTCAGGTTCCTGACGGTCATGTCGAAGTCTGCGCTGCCGATGCCGGAGGAGAGCCTGCCCTGCGCCACAATGTTGTTCATGGGGCCTTTGGCGCTGCCGCTGAACCTGAAGCGCTCGCCGGGTGCCAGACCCCGCAGATCCGCGCTGGCCCCCAGTTCGGAAAGCAGTGCGGAGAGACCGGACGTGGTGAAATTGAGTTCGTCGACATTGGCGTCCAGGAGCATGTGCCTGGAGTCCGGAATGCCCGTAATCCTGGTGGAGAGGCGGCCGCTGATGCCGCTGGGCTTTTCCGAGAAGACGAACTTGTCGACGTAAAGGTCGTTTATGTAGCCCGAGGCGTGGCATTTCTCGAGGTTGAGAGTTACGTCCAAGGTGGGGGAGGTGCCGCCGAAGGCGTTGATGGTGCGGGATGACAGCTGCCCTCCGGAAATGGTGAGATCCTGGCGAATGTTTTCGAGGAAGTGCGAGAAGTCTTCGGAGACGTCGTTCCAGGACATGGTGTAGCGGGAGAGGGACAGGTCGGACCAGTCGTCGACCAGGCGGACGTCCTCGAGAGTGGCCTTGCCCATGCCAACCGTGGCGCGCCCGGTAAGGCTTCTGATGCCGTAGCCGCATTTCTCCGTTGCATTCAGCATGTCCACCACGCCCGACATGCGGCCGCCCGTGTATTTGAGGCTGTGGATTTTTGCGTTTATGCGCGCTTCCATGTCGGACCAGTTGATTGACGCCGGCCTGTCGGGCAGGGGAGCGGTGTAGCTGGTCATGCGGTAGACGAAGTCTTTTACGTCCAGCTTCTCGATCTGGAAAATGCCCGGGGTGGGGCTGTACTGGCCGGTCTTCTCGGAAGAAGTGAGCTTGAATATCCTGGTGAGGTTGGACGTGGTTTCCCCACCGGCCCCGGAAGGCGCAGGCTCGGTAGTCAGATGCATCATGCCGCCGTCGAGCTCGACGCGGCTGAGATAGATGCCCTTCTTGGAGAGCAGGCCCCTGATGGAGACGCGGCCCGAGACCTGCCTGACGTAAGCGAAGGTGTCGGCCGGAGAGTGCTTATCGTACGGGTCGTGGTCGATGATGACTACATCCCTGAGTATGAATGAGTTGAACGGCGCCACGTGGATGTCCCGGGCTTCTATGGCCCCGTCGAGGCTGGAGTTGATGCGGTCGAGCACCTTCTCCACGACCCTCGTCTGGACGGAAGGGGACTGCAACAGGATCAGCGCCGTGCCGATGAGCACGACGATGAAGCCGAAAATGCGGGCGCTTATGTCAGAATATTTCCTGATGGTTCAAAAGCATTCTGGTACAACCAACAAATATAACAAATATTTGTTAATTTTGCCGTCTGAAGTATGGCAGATATTATTTTGGGAATAGAATCCTCCTGTGACGACACCTCCGCTGCCGTCATCTGCGACGGTGTGCTGATGTCCAACGTGATAGCCTCGCAGGACGTGCACCGCGCCTTCGGCGGCGTGGTGCCTGAGCTTGCATCCCGCGCACATGAGCAGAATATCGTTCCCGTGGTATCCGAAGCCCTCTCGAGGGCCGGCGTCGCCCCTTCCGACCTCACCGCCATCGCCTTCACCCGCGGCCCGGGCCTGCTCGGCTCGCTGCTGGTGGGCACGTCTTTCGCAAAGGCCCTGGGCCTTGCCCTGGACATCCCCATCATCATGGTAAACCACCTTCAGGGGCATCTCCTTGCAGGTTTTGTGAAGGAAAAGGGGCAGGAGGCCGCGAGCCCGTCGTTCCCGTATCTCTGCCTTCTGGTGTCGGGCGGCAACTCCCAGATAGTCAGGGTGGACAGTCCGCTGGAGTTCACTATCCTGGGCCAGACCATCGACGACGCGGTGGGCGAGGCCTTCGACAAATGCTCCAAGATGATGGGCCTGGGCTATCCCGGAGGGCCGGTGATAGACCGCCTCGCCAAACTGGGCGATCCCACCCGTTTCAAGTTCGCCAAACCGCATATCCCGGGGCTGGACTACAGCTTCAGCGGCATCAAGACCTCCCTGCTGTATTTCGTCCGCGACGAGATGGCCAAGGATCCGTCGTTCCTCGAAAACAACAAGGAAGACATTTGTGCTTCCTTCCAGAAGACGCTCATCGACATCCTCATGGACAAGCTGGTCAAGGCCGCCAGGCAGACGGGCATCAAGGAGGTGGCAATAGGCGGGGGAGTGTCCGCGAACAGCGGCCTGCGTTCCCGCATTGCCGAAGAGGGCCGCAAACGCGGCTGGCACACCTATCTGCCCGCATTCAAGTTCACTACCGACAACGCCGCCATGATAGCCATCGCCGGCTATTACCACTATCTCGCCGGGGAACGCACTCCGCTGGACGTGGCTCCCGTGTCCAGGATGGCGGATTTTTAGTTGTTTTCCAAAAATAATTGCTACATTTGCGGCGGGGAAAGTCATACACGACCAGCTCCCTCTCAACTCCCCCAGGGCAGGAATGCAGCAAGGGTAGGAGGTTGTAGCGGTGCGATGTATCAAGCTTTCCCTTTTTTTGTATGTTTTCGGATATCATAGTCATCGGCGGAGGTGCGGCAGGACTGGCTGCGGCTTGCGGCGCGGCGCGCACCCTGGTGGACGCCGGCTCTGCGGCCCGTGTCACCGTGCTCGAGAAAATGCCGCGTCCCGGCCGGAAAATAATGATCACCGGCAAGGGCAGGTGCAATTTCACCAACGTGAAAGACTGGAACGCCTTCAGCGCCCATATCCGCACCAATCCCAATTTCCTAAAGCCGTCGTTCTATAATTTCACTCCTTCGGAGGCGCTGGATTTCTTCTCCGCACTCGGCATGCAGAGCGTAGTGGAGCGCGGCGACCGTGCATATCCGGCCAGCCATCATGCATCCGACGTGGTGGACGCGCTTGTCCGCGCATGCCATGGCGCGGGTGTCAAAATCGAGACGGAAGTGGAGGTGAAAAGCGTCGGGCCCGGCCTGGAAGTGGTCGCCTCCGACGGCCGAAAATGGACCTGCAGCCGCCTCATAATCGCGACCGGCGGCATGAGCTATCCGACCACCGGTTCCACCGGCGACGGATATCGTTTTGCAGAGGAATCCGGACATACCGTGACGCCCCTTTTCCCATCTCTTACCGCACTTGTGCCAAGAGGGTATAAACTGCTTGAAACCAAAGATTTGCACATAGACAGGAGCACTCCTCTGAGCGAGCTCGGAAAGGCCCTTTGCGGGGTCCAGCTGAAGAACGTCGGAGTGCAGCTTCTGGTAGAAGGTTCTGAGGCCCAGAGCGAGTTCGGCGACATCGATTTCACCGACGGCGGAATCGAAGGTCCGGTAGGCTTCCAGCTAAGCCGCAAGGCGGTCAAGTCCATGATCAACGGTTCCAGGGTATCGCTTGTCCTGGACCTCAAGCCGGGCGTGCCCCTTTCCGAAATCACCGCCAGGGTGAAGGAGCTCTGGCAGGAAGTGGACAAGGACCCCCGCAGCAAGCGTCTCCATGAAAAGGAGAAAT
>JAFZLP010000162.1 GCA_017551405.1 Bacteroidales bacterium | reverse complement strand
GTTCTGGCCGGAGGGGCCGAGTATCATGCACTTGCTGCGCCCGCGCAGGAAGAGGTAGCCGTTCCTGTCCATGACGCCGATGTCGCCTGTGCAGAACCAGCCGTCTTCGGTGAACACCTTGCGGGTTTCTTCCTCGTTGCGGTAGTAGCCCATGAAGACGTTCGTGCCGCGCACCTGGATTTCGCCGGGGACGTTTTCGGGATCGACGCTGTCTACCCTGATCTCGCAGCCGGGGATGGGCTTGCCGCAGGAGCCCTTGGGCAGGCGGCTCCACTTCTCGTAGGTGAGCAGGGGGCCGCATTCGGTCATGCCGTAACCGACGGTGTACGGGAAACGGATGCGATGCAGGAAGCTCTCCACTTCGGGATTGAACGCCGCACCGCCGAGGATGACCTCCTCGAACTCGCCGCCGAAGGCCTTGATCAGTTCGCTGCGGATCTTGTACTCGATGGCCTGGCCCAGGATGGGAATCATCCTGAATGTCTTGGTGCGGTCGAGCACCGGCTTGAGCTGCATCTTGTACACCTTTTCGATGATGAGCGGAACCGCTATGATGACCGCCGGATGAATGTCCTGGAAGGCCTTGAGAATGATCTTGGGGCTCGGCACGCGCGTGAGGAAATGGGTGTGCGCGCCGATGGTCATCTCGAAAAGGAGCTCGAACATCATGCCGTACATGTGGGCCGAAGGCAGCATGGCCACCATGTTGGAAGTGTTGTCCATCTGGGGCTCGGCAATGTTGTGGGCGGCATACATATTGGCGTAGAGCGCCCTGTAAGGCAGCATTACGCCCTTGCTGAACCCGGAGGTGCCGGAAGTATAGTTGATGAGGGCCAGTTCGTCGGGAGTGTCTTCATAGTAATTGAGGTCTTCGGGATGCAGGCGCGTGGGATGCTTCTCGAGGAAGGCCCTGAAGATGCCGTCGCGGATGCGGTTCATCTCCTCGCTCTTGGAGTAGATGTACTTGAGGTCGCCCATACCGATGATGACGATCAGGCCGGGCATCTCCTCTTCGGAAAGGTTTTCCCAGATGACGTCGTCCACGAAGAAGGCCCGGGCCTCGGAATGGTTCACGAGATAATGGATGTTGCCCGGCTTGAATTCGTGAAGGATGGGCACCGGAACCGCCCCGTAGGTGAGCGAGGCCAGGAAAGCCACCGCCCAGTTGGCCTGGTTGCGGCCGCAGATGGCCACCTTGTCGCCTTTGCAAAGCCCGCAGCGCTCGAACCCCATGTGCAGGAGTTCTATCTTGGTGGCGAGTTCGGCATAGGTGAAGGTGTCGCCCTCGTAATTCGAGAGCGCCGGGCAGTTCCAGTTTTCCCTGAAACTCTTTTCGAACAGCTTATTTACAGATTTTACTTCCATTTGCTTGTCATTGAATGTTGATGGTAGCCTCTTCGGGACGGCCGGCTACGGAAAAACCGGGAGCCACGACGGCATACGTGAGGCCCTTTTCGCGGAGCACCTCCGGAGAGTCGTGCTCCTCGGCGGTGGCGAAAGCGGCGATGTCGTCTTTCTTCCCTATCAGGAGCCAGCCCCGATGGCTGCCGCAGGAACTTTCATCTTCAAGGGAGAAGATGTCCCCGAAAATGGCCGCCGGATAACCGGCGAAAGCGTTTTCCAGCAGTTCGCCGGAGAGTTTCGACCTGGTGCGGATGAGGAGCACGCTGCGGCCCTCCCAGCACACCAGTGCGATTTCTTCGGGATTCAGCGAGGCCGCCCAGTCCTTCGGGGCCACCCTGGTGGCGGACTTGAGCGCGTCGCAGGCGCGCCTGTGCTTCACCAGCACGGACCTGGCATCCAGCCAGTCGCATCGGGCCGAATACCAGGCCTTCCAGTCGTCGAGGGGAAGGTCCACCACGAAGTCCGCACCGGCGGGAAGGACATCGGCAAGCCTGCCGGAAGCGCCCTTCAGCTGCGCGGGGACGGAAAGGAAACAGCGTTTGTCCGAGATGCCGTACGGCCTCAGTCGGAGATCTTTCTTTTTATAGGACTGGAAATTGACGACGGTCCACTCGCAGGCGCCGGAAATGAAGGAGGCCAGGGCCTTGCGGTCCACCTTGCCCTTCAGGAAACCCGCCGGAAGCACGTGGGCCGCGGCGGAATTGCGCAGGATCACATAGCCTTCGGCACCGTCGGCCTCCCTGACGGCATCGGAGAAGCCCGGAGCGTCCATGATGCTGGCGCCGGAGCGGATGTGCGTCTGCGCCTCCGAGATTGCGGCGGTGGAAGGACTGATGAGCAGGGACGCCCGCTTGTGCACGGTGTCCACGGAGTAGGCCTGGTGAAGCCCCAGGGCTCCCAGCTGGGCCATGACGCCCTTAACCGCATCGGAGGTATCGCCCGCCGAACGCCCGGCGTCGATGCTCAGGAGCGGCACCATGGTGGAGCTGTAGTCGTATGAAAGCACAGCCTCGTGGTCTGAGAGCTTGCCGAGGTCTATCTGCCTGAACATGCTGGAAGAATCGAGCAGCATGGCGAGGGCCTTGCCACCGTTCCTGAAGCATGCGATTTCCACGCTTCGCGACGGGACGGTCCGCAGCAGACGCGACACCTCAGGCGCCGCCGGCCCCTGCGAACAGGAGACCGCGCCCAAAATGGCGAACCAGCAGAACAACGATGCGAGACGGACTTTCATGATACGATATACAGGAATACAAAGGTAAGAAAAAAAAACACGGATTTCTTTAACATCGCAAGCTCTTTTGCGTCTTAATAGTGTATGACAACCGAACTGTTCAGAAAAACCTATCTGCCGCTGAGCGACCAGCTTTACCGCGTAGCCTTCTATCTGCTCGAAGATGAGGAAGAAGCCAAGGATGCGGTTCAGGACCTCTTCATAAAGCTCCTGAACTCCGGCAGCAGGCTGGACGGCGTCAACAATGCCAAGGCCTATGCCATCACGCTCATGCGCAACATGTGCATAGACCGCATCCGGGCGGCTTCCAGGCTCCACCAGGTGGAGTGCGCGGAAGACGACCCCGAGGTCAGCTTCATATCGGTGGAGAGCGACGTCATCGCCACCAAAGAAAAACTGAGGAGGGTGCTTGCCATCATCGAAGGGCTTCCGGCCAAACAGCGCGAGGTTGTCAGGCAGAGGATATTCGAAGACAGGAGCTACGAAGAAATCTCAAAGAACACAGGCCTGAGCGAAAACAACCTGAGAGTGCTCCTGAGCATTGCAAGAAAAACGATTAAAAAGGAATATGAAAACGATTGAAGACATAGAAAAACTTACCGATGAACAGCTTTCGCAGATAGCGGAAGACCGTTCCGTAAAGGTTCCGGAAAGCCTCGCGGAAAGCCTTGAAGCGCTCGTCGGTGCCGCGGCGGCCATCGAAGATGAGCCCCGCAGGAAACCAGCCTTCATCCCCTGGGCCATTGCCGCAGCGGTGGCCGCCGTGCTCGCCACGGGCATCTTCCTGAACGTTCCCCGTCGCCCGAAAGACACTTTCAGCGACCCTCTCCTGGCCTACGCCGAGGTACAGAAGTCATTCGACCGCATCTCACAGAAGGCCGCAACTGCCGCCGGCAAATCCGTCCCGGCCATTGAAAAGACGGAAGAACTCCTCAATTACATAAGCAAATAGAAATGAAAAAGACAATACTTGCAGCCCTGCTGCTCATCGGAGCGCTGCTGCCCATGAAAGCCCAGAAAGCCCTCTCCCTCTACAACAAGTACTCCGACGAAAAGGGGATGAGCGCCGTCTACATCTCCCCCGCCATGTTCCGACTCATCGGAAAGGTGCCCAGCATCCACATGGATAACGACGTTGACATCTCCCCCATCATCAAAAACCTGAGCGGCATGTACGTCCTCAACTGCGAGGATCCCGAGCTGGCTCAGAGACTTAAGGACGACGTGGACAGGTACACGAATTCCGGCAAATACGAACTGCTCATGGAGGCCAAGGAAGACGGCGAGGTCACCCGCATGTACACCATAGGCAACGATAAGATAATCAAGAGCTTCGTGCTGCTTTCGGTAGAACCCGGCGAAACTTCTTTCATCAGTTTCGAAGGCGAAATCCCGCGAGAGAAACTGGAAGACGCAATAGCGAAGGCAGCCCGCTAACTTTTTTTCTCATATTCAGTTATTTTTCACTATTTTTGCGCCCGCAAAAATAGTGTTTTTTAATGTTGGATATCAGGAACATAGCGCTGATCGCACACGTCGACCACGGTAAGACCACCATGGTGGACCGCATGATTTACCAGGCGAACCTGGTGCGTCAGCCGGAGAATCTCGGGCAGTTGATTCTCGACAGCAACGACCTCGAGCGCGAGAGGGGCATCACCATCCTCGCCAAGAACGTGTCGGTTACATACAAGAACGTAAAAATCAATATCATAGACACTCCGGGCCACAGCGATTTCGGCGGCGAGGTGGAGCGCGTGCTCAACATGGCCGACGGCGTCCTGCTGCTGGTGGACGCTTTCGAAGGCTGCATGCCCCAGACCAGGTTCGTGCTCCAGAAGGCACTCAGCATGGGCAAGAAGCCCATCGTGGTCATCAACAAGGTGGACAAGCCCAACTGCAGGCCCGAGGAGGTTCAGGAAGAGGTCTTCGACCTCATGTTCAATCTTGACGCCACCGAGGAGCAGCTGGATTTCAAGACGGTCTACGGCAGCGCCAAGCAGGGCTGGATGGGTCCCGACTGGAAGAATCCCACCGGCGACATCACCTACCTGCTCGACACCATCCTCTCCGAAATCCCCGCCCCTAAGGTAACTGAGGGCACCCCGCAGATGCTCATATCTTCACTTGAGTACTCCCCCTACGTGGGCCGTATCGCAGTGGGCAAGATCACCCGCGGCTCGCTCCGCAGCGGCCAGCAGGTCACGCTCTGCAAGCGCTACGACATTCGTCAGAAATCCAAGATAAAGTCTCTCATGGAATTCGAGGGCCTCGGGAAGAAAGAGGTGCAGGAGGTTCAGTGCGGCGACATCTGCGCCGTGGTCGGCATCGAAGGCTTCGAGATCGGCGACACCATCGCCGACTTCGAGAATCCGGAGGCCCTGCCCCCCATCGCGGTGGACGAGCCCACCATGAGCATGCTCTTCACCATCAACAACTCCCCATTCTTCGGCAAAGACGGCAAGTATGTGACCTCCAGGCACATAAAGGAGCGTCTCGACCGCGAACTCGAGAAGAACCTGGCCCTGCGCGTGAAGCCCGGCCTGAACGCCGACTCCTTCGTGGTCTACGGCCGCGGCGTGCTGCATCTTTCGGTGCTCATCGAGACCATGCGCCGCGAGGGCTTCGAACTGCAGGTAGGCCAGCCCAAGGTGCTGGACAAGACCATCAACGGGCAGAGGTGCGAACCCATCGAGGAGCTTTCCATCGAGGTTCCCGAACAGTTCGTCGGCGCTGCCATTGAGCTGTCCACCCGCAGGAAGGCCGCCCTCGTGCACATGGAGACCCGTTCCGACCGCACCCTCCTGGAATTCGAGATTCCCACCCGCGGCCTCATGGGGCTGAGGAGCAACCTGCTCACCGCCACCCAGGGAGAAGCCGTGATAGCGCACAGGTACAAGGAGTATCAGCCGTACAAGGGAGATATCGAGAGCCGCACCAACGGTGCCCTCGTCTCGCTCGAGACCGGCGACGCCATCGCCTATTCCATGAACAAGCTGCTCGACAGGGGCCGCTTCTTCATCGATCCGGGCGAGGAGATCTACGGCGGCCAGGTGGTCGGCGAGCACACCCGCGAACGCGACCTCAACATCAACATCTGCAAGACCAAGAAGCTCACCAACGTGCGAGCCGCCGGTTCGGACGAAAAGATCATCCTCCCCCCGCCCGTAAAGATGAGCCTCGAGGAAATGCTGGAATATATCCGCGAAGACGAGCTCGTGGAAGTCACTCCCCATCATCTTCGCATGAGGAAAGTCCTGCTTGATCCGCTTCAGCGGAAAAGAAACAGCGACAACGAGTAGTATTTAAAGAAAAATTTGCTAACTTTGCAGCCCTTTGTAATCGAACTGAGGAATCTGGCCTCCGGCAATTCGGTATTTGAATGGAAAGCCGGACGCGAGTTCTTTGAAACTTTCGGGAATCCCGACATCCTGGATGCGGACATTAACGTAACCGCCGTTGTGAGCAACCACGGACTCACCATCGGCGTAAAGGCTGCTATAGCCGGCAGCGTTACGGTGCCATGCGACAGGTGTCTGGAGGATCTGCAGATTCCGGTAGAAACCTCTTTTGAAGAGACTTACGCTCCGGAAGACACGCAACTGGACCTGTCCCAGGACGTCTACGACTTCGTACTCACGTCCATGCCCATGCAAAGGGTCCATCCCGAAGGCGAATGCAACAGCGAGGCTACAAAGTACATTACTATTGAGCAATAAAATTTAAAAAATAACATACAATGGCACATCCTAAACACAAATTCTCGCATCAGAGAACAGCCAAGAGGCGTACACACGACTTCGCTCCGGTTCCCACCCTGGCTACCTGCAGCAACTGCGGCGCTACCGTACTGTACCACAGGGTATGTCCCGAGTGCGGCTACTACCGCGGACGTCAGATCATCGTCAAGGACGAGAAGTAGTTATCCGGGGCCGCGCGCCCCTGTGACGGCCCTATAGTTCAACGGATAGAACGGAGGTTTCCTAAACCTTAAATCTAGGTTCGATTCCTAGTGGGGCTACCGAAAAGGATTGGCAATCGCCAATCCTTTTCTTGTAGCCCGTTATCTTCGATAGACTGGGGGCCTAATCCCCCAGACCCCCTGGGTCGCTTCGCTCCGAATCGGGTGCGCCCCACTAGGAATCCGGGGTCAATCACCGACAATCATCTCCATTGAGGTGTATTGCGGAGCAAGGCCCAATGACTCGTAGAAGGCTTTGGCTCCGGGGTTGCATTCCCATACATGCAGGGTAATGTTGTAGCAGCCCTTTTCTTTGGCGAAAGCCTTAACGTGTTCAAACAGGGCCCTTCCGATGTGCCGGCCGCGGGCTTTCTCATCCACACAGAGGTCGTCTATGTACAGAGTGGTAAGGGGGCGGAGGCTTCCGCTGCCTGAATGCTGAAGCACGCAGAAGGCATAGCCCAGCACGGCGCCATCCTGCTCATAGACGAATACCGGAGTGTCAGGACCCGCAAAAATGGCGAGCAGCTCTTCGTCGGTGTATTTTTTACCGGTTTCCCGAAAGAGATCGGGACGGCCGTCGTGATGGACCGACAACACCTGCTGCAGCAGTTTGTTAACAGCTTCAAGGTCGCTGGGTTCCGCTCTTCGTATTACGGGCTGCATCATTTTACAGAATGGTTTGATTTACAGGCAAAAATAATGTTGGAGTAAATATAATGATTTTTTGCCGCGGCCAGACAACAACAATACATATTATTATGTATCGGTAATTTGGCCGGAACGAGTATCTTTGCAGTATGCGAAGAGTAGCCCTGCTCATATTGCTGTTATTGCCGGTCCTCCCGCTCCACGGTAAAGATTATTATGCCGAGGCGGAGGAGGCATATTACGCGTCGCGCTACTCCGATGCCATAATGATTGCCCTTGAGGGCATCGCCCAGCCGGGTATCGACGAAGAGGCGGCAGTGGAACTGTATTCCATCCTGGGCACTTCCTATTCGCGCCTCGGCAACTTCGACAAGGCGGCGGATTATATGATACGCTGCTATGAGTACGACAAGGCCCATGGGGAAGCCAAGGGGCTCACGTCGTCCCTTATCAACCTGACCTCTATGTACGTCTATGCCGGCAAGGCGGAACTTGCCGCCGACTATGCCCTGGAGGCGATTGCCAACGAGGAGCAGGTCGGCAGGCCGGACAAGCTGGCGATGGCATACGGCAAGGCCTGCGATGTCTATCATGCAATCGGGCGGGATTCCACCGCGCTGAGATATGCCGACATCGCAGTAGCGATTGCTACGAAAGACCTCGACGACAGGGCTCAGGCCATACGCCGGAGCCAGAGGGCATACGCCCTGGAGGCCCTGGGCCGGTATTCCGACGCCATGCAGGACCTCAGTTTCGCAGAGAAAGTTTTCCGGCGCGACTCCCTGGAACAGTCGCTGTGCATCGTCTGCTTCCAGCTTGCCCAGGAATACGGCCGTGAGGGCAAGGCTGCACTGGAGAAGAAATACCTTATCGAGGCGGCCTCCATCGCCCGGAAACTCAGCGACCTTCCCCTGCTCCAGAAGATATGCAGCCGGATGGCATCTTCGCTCAGGAATTCCGATCCGGTCCAGGCTTTCCTTTACCTCGAGGAAAGCGCCGCCCTGCAGGACAGCATCAGCCGCAGGAAAAGCAGCAATGCGCTGGAGCTCTTCAATATTGAATACGAGACCGCCCGAAGGGAGCAGACGATTGCGCTGCAGGAAATCAATATCAGCAGGGAAAAGAAGAGAAAGCAGGCCTGGGCCGCGATTACGCTGCTTCTGCTTGCCGGTACGGCAGTCATAACCGCTTTCGCCCTCAGGATACGCAACAGCGAGAAGAAACTCCGGCAGAGCAACACCCAGAAAGACTTCCTGTTCAAGGTGATTTCGCACGATATCCACTCCCCTGCGATAGCCCAGCTCCGGGGCCTTCAGATGCTCCGTTCGCACGGAGAGAAAATGAGCCCCGACGAACATGCGGAGGTACTTCTCCAGCTGGAGAGGCAGGCGGAGTCGGAAGTCGAGCTGATCGACAACGCCCTTCGATGGGCGCGCACGAAATCCGGCACCGGAAAACTCGAAACCGTACGTTTCGTGCTGGACGACCTGGTGCGCGAGGTAATCGACCAGCATGCAGGAAGCGCGGGGGCCAAGGACATAGGCATCACAATGGAATCTCCGGGCAATGTGGTGGTATGCACGGCACGCAGCAACCTCATCCTGGCGCTCAGGAACGTTCTCTCCAATGCGGTGAAATTCTCGCCTCGCGGAGGAAATATCACCGTTTCCCTTGAACCCCGGGAAGACGGCGCGACGCTGAGCGTAACGGACCATGGAATCGGAATCCCCGCCGATAAACTCGACACCATTTTCGATGCCGCCTCCTCTTTCCGCCGCACCGGAACCGACGGCGAACCCACCAACGGCTTCGGCCTTGCGGTGAGCAGGGACCTGCTGGACGAATGCGGCAGCAGCATCTCCGTGGAAAGCACGGAGGGTGCCGGCAGCACCTTTGTCATCCACATCAAAAACCTTGAGGAAGATGCCTGAACCCATAAGAATACTCCTTGTCGACGACCATCCGCTCATGCTGATGGGCATACGTTCCATGCTTGAGACCAAACCCGGAATCGAGGTCGCCGGAACCGCTTCAGATGGCTTCCAGGCCCTTTCCAAGGCCTCGGAACTGCACCCCGACGTGATGATGCTGGACGTGATGATGCCCGGAATGGACGGAATCGAACTCGCCCGGAGGATGCGGGCGGAAATGCCGGATGTGGCACTGCTGGTCCTTTCGAGCGACACTTCCATCGCCACCCTCGAGACCCTGCTCGGAATAGGCATAGACGGGTTCCTGCCCAAGACGAGCGACGAGGCCACCATGCTCTCTGCCATCCGCAGCGTGGCGGCCGGTTATGAGTTCTTCGGGACCGACATCGCGCGTCTCATCGAACGCATCTCCCTGGCCAAGAAGGCATCCGACAACATGTTCACTCCGCGCGAGCTGGACGTCATCCGCCTCAGCTGCCGCGGCCTCCAGTACAAGGAAATAGCCGGCGAACTGGGCATCAAGTACCTCACGGTTGTTACCATCAAGAACAACATTTTCCGCAAGCTGGGAATCAACAACACAGTAGAGCTCGTGCTTTACGCCATTAAAAAACAGCTGATCAGCCTGTAAGGCCGGTCAGCTGCAAGTTTAGGTTTGCGGTTTTTACCTGATTGACCTGAAGAAGAAGTAGTAGCAGACGGCCGCTACGTATCTGCCGTTTCCGGAGAACTTCGCCACGGTGGAGCCGGAGCTGTCGCCGAACCTGCCGTCATTGTAGATGTGCCCTATGCGGGAGCCGCTTGCGTCTTCTACCGGGCCGTTAGGCTGTATGTGCCCTATCGGGGAACCGGTTTTGTCGTATACCATGCCTTTGGAATTGAAAGATCCGGCATTGCCGTTGAAGTCGGTTACCTTGCCGTCGGACGACACGTGGCCGAGACGCTGGCCGGCCTTGTTGAACACGTCGCCGTTGGAGGCGATCTTGCCGATGACGGTTCCGGTCGGCGATGTGAAGTTGCCGGCGGTGACCAGCATCATGTTCGCCTTGAAAGCGGCTTCGGCCTCAGCCTCCCGCTTCTTCTGTTCTTCGCGGGCGACCTTCATCTTCTGCAGGTCGTCGGGATTCAGATAGTCGTGCAGGAAGTAGAAAGCCACGAGTTCACGGGTGGCCTCGCAGGAGAAATAGCCCAGCCTGCGGCCGTAGATGGTAATGTCGTCCCGAGTCACCACGCCGCAGGGCTCGCCGTTGATGGCAACGCCGCCGTTTTTGATCGTCACCTTCATGTCGCGGTCGAGGATCTCAAGCCCGTCCTCCACAATCTTGGCCACTACAACGCCGTCATTGCAGGCGATGGCGCCCTTGTCGGGGTAATACTTGTAGGAGATGAACTTTCCTTTGGCAGGGCCGTCTTCGTGCATCTTCTTGGTGATAATCATGTCCTTGCTGGAATGCCAGGCGGCGAGGAGGGTGTCTGCGCTGCTGTCGACTATCTTGCATCCGGTATTCTGCTGGGCATCGCTCTTCTGTTTCATTGCAGCCTCGGCCTCGCGTTTGCGCTGCATGAGCTGTTCAACCTGGCCTCCGCCGAAGATCTGGGCGTTTGCAGAAATGCTGAAAAGGAGGGCCGCCAGTGCAAGCGAAACCCTGAGGGACTTTTTACTCATAATGCTTGTGTTTATTGCGTTTTTACAAAAATACCGGGAATGCCGGACAGGAGCAATACATAAATTTATGTATGGATATAAAAACGGGGGATTGTTATATTTGCAATATAATACTCGAAGAATATGGCAAACAACAAATTATCGGGCATCGGACAGGCAATAGCCGTGGTGCTTCTGCTGGCCGGTCTGGGGCTTACCCTATGGAATGAATACAGGACCCTCAAGGTGTCGCTGATGCTTAAAAAGGCCGAAAAGGAGTTTGTGGAGGCGGATGCCTCCGGAGCGGTCGATCCGGCCTGCGATGGCAAGCTTGTCCATCTGACGGGCGTAACCCGGAGCGCCGAGCCCCTCAGGGACAGCGAGACCGGCGTGGAGGTCGACGCCCTACTCCTCAAGAGAGAGGTCAGCTATTACCAGCTGGTGGAATACCGGAATTCCCAGACACAGGAAATAACTTATTACGAAGACTGGACCGACAACCCCCTGAGCTCGGAGGACTATGAGGGCTTCAGGAAGGACGTCAACTTCGTATATGTCCGCCTGTCCGACAGGAAAGACACCTGCAGTACGGTGAGTTTGGGAGGATACCGCCTCCCCGCACGCCTGATAGGCTGGACCAGGGGTTATACCGACAATCTGCACATTGACGTTCCGGGTGAGAATCTGGCAGAACTGCGCGCACGGGTGCAAAAGGCTTCGAAAGATGGCCGCAACGTCCCGGTAAATGTGTTCAAGAACACCGTCTATGTGGGCGGGAATCCTTCCCAGCCGCGCATCGGAGACGTGAAGATAGAATACAGCGCCGTTCCTCACGGCACGGTTTCGGTGCTCGGGAAAGCGCAGGGCGACGAAATCGTCCAGTACGGCGAAGGCCGGGAATACCACATCCTCAACATTATGGAGGGGAAGCATAAGGCAAGCGAGATATTCGCCGAAGAGAGGGAAAACAACCGCGGCGGAGGCTGGCTGGTGCGCATTGCCGGTCTCGTCCTGCTGTTTATCGGCCTGCTGGGCTCCCTGGACCTGATAAAGTCATTGTTCAGAAGATAATAAGAATTGTAATATGATGAGAAGATTATTCTGTATGCTGGCCATGCTTTCGGTTGCAGCCGGCTTTGTTTCATGCGAGTTCCCGATCGACGAACCGGAAACGGAAGAGGATTTCCAGTCGGTCTCGCAGAACGGCAACACCCTGACATTCAAATACACTTCAGGGACACATACTTTCACGCTCGATGAAGGAGACGAGACAAGCACTCTGACTTTCTCGCATTTCCCGTCCACCCTGAACGAATTCAAGGCCCTGAGGGAGCGTCTTCTCGGCAAATCCAGGCCCGGCACGGTAGCGCTGTGCCTCATCTCCTTCGAGATGTACAGGCGCAACCAAAACGTGGGTGAGCAGTGCGTAAG
>JAFZLP010000023.1 GCA_017551405.1 Bacteroidales bacterium | reverse complement strand
GCGCATCATCGTGAATCCCGGTAAAAAAGACTAGTCCATGCCTTCCCAGAAAACAGGCGGCAAAAAAACCGACAGGAAGAAAGACCTCGACAACCTGGGCCTTGAGGTAGGCAACAAGCCGCCTCAGGCGCTGGACGTCGAGGAATCCGTACTCGGAGCCCTGCTGCTCGACCAGAGCAGCCAGAACCTCGCATTGTCGGAACTCACCAAAAACTGCTTCTACGAACCGCGCCACCAGATGATCTTCGAGGCCATCCAGGCGCTTTCGGCGGAGCATTCCGCAATCGACATCGTGACGGTGTCCGACAAGCTCCGCAAAATGGGCAACCTCGAGGTTGTCGGCGGTGCGGTGGTGCTTTCCGGCCTGAGCGAGAAGGTGGGTGCCGCCAGCCATCTGGAATTTTACATCAAGATACTCAAGCAGAAGGCCATCCAGCGCGACCTCATCGCCGCTTCGTACGACATCCTGCGCGATTCCTTCGACGAGTCCATCGACGTGGACGACCTGGTCGACGCCGCCCAGACCAAAGTCTTCGACGCCATCCAGAGCAATGTGCGCAGGGAAGTCCAGGCCATAGGCAACGTCATCGAGGTGGTCATCCGCGAAATCGAAGGGCAGCAGTCCCAGACCGGCCTCAGCGGCGTCCCGTCGGGCTTCGTGAGCATAGACCGCGTCACCCAGGGATGGCAGCCTTCAGACCTTATAATCATCGCCGCCCGTCCTTCCGTGGGTAAGACGGCCTTCGCCCTCAACATCGCCCGCAACGCCGCGGTGGACCATCACAAGCCCGTTGCCTTCTTCTCGCTGGAAATGTCCAGCAAGCAGCTGGCCAAGCGTCTGATGGTGTCCGAAACCGGCCTCAGCGCCGAGAAGATCAAGGGCGCCCTCAAACTCGAGGACTACGAGTGGCAGCAGCTCGACTACCGTATCAAGAACCTGTCCTCCGCCCCGCTCTACATCGACGACACCCCCAGCCTTCCCGTGATGGAGTTCCGCACCAAGGCCAAGAACCTCGTCAAGAACAAGGGCGTGCAGCTCATAGTGGTGGACTACCTGCAGCTCATGCAGGCTCCCGAGCAGGCCAAGGGCGGCCTGCGCGAGCAGGAGGTGGCTTACATCTCCCGTACCCTCAAGGCCACGGCCAAGGAGCTGGACATCCCCATCATCGCGCTCTCGCAGCTGTCCCGAAACTCCGTGCAGAGGCAGGGGAGCGGCGGCAAGCCCATGCTGAGCGACCTCCGCGAATCCGGCTCCATCGAGCAGGACGCCGACATGGTCATCTTCATCCATCGTCCCGACTACATCGGCCTTTCCGACAATCCGGAAGATAAGGAGAAGACCCAGATCATCATCGCCAAGCACCGTAACGGCGAAACGCTCGACCTCGACATGGTATTCAAGAGCGAGCAGGTGCGCTTCATGGAGCCCGAGGACGCTCTGGACGTATATGCCCAGAAGCCCATCCAGTCTTCCATCAACCGCGAAGAATTCGAATAATATGGCGGAAGTGATATCACATGAGGGCCGTATAGTGGATATTACGTCCCAGTTTACCACCGTCGAAATAGTGTCGGCTTCGGCCTGCGGCAGCTGTCACGCCAAGGGGCTCTGCGGGGTTTCCGACGCCGTCACCAAGGTAATCCAGATTCCCACCACTACCGGCAACTGGAAAGAGGGGCAGATAGTTGAGGTCTGTCTCAAGAGGAGCATGGGCTTCAAGGCCGTATGGCTGGCCTATGCCATCCCCCTCCTGCTGCTTCTCGCAGTGCTGCTCGGGCTTTATACGCTAGGGGTCAAGGAGCTTTACGCAGGGCTCGCCGGTATCGGTGCCGCACTGCTTTACTATTTGATACTCAGGCTTTTCAAGGAAAAGCTCTCGAATGAATATTCTTTCTACATAAAGGAAAAGTCATGACTTCCACTCTTATCTGGACGATAGTAATCCTGTCCTGTCTGGGGCTGCTGCTCGCCCTTCTGCTCTACCTGGTGGCGCAGAAGTTCAAGGTCGAGGAAGATCCCCGCATCGACGAGATCGAGGCCGTGCTTCCGGGAGCCAACTGCGGCGGATGCGGACGCGCCGGCTGCCGCGACTTCGCGAGCTCTGCGGTCGCCGCCCCCAATCTCGACAACCACTTCTGCCCCGTGGGCGGCAATGCCGTCATGGAAAAGGTGGCCGCCATCCTCGGTTACGAGGTGGTCAAGAAAGCCCCGCAGGTGGCTGTGCTCCGTTGCAACGGCACTTGCGCGGCCAGGCCCAAGGTGAACACCTATGACGGCGTAAAGAGCTGCCGCGCCGAATCCTCGCTCTATGGCGGAGAGACTCTCTGTTCATTCGGCTGCCTCGGCCAGGGGGACTGCGTGGCCGCCTGCAATTTCGGCGCCCTCTCCATGGATCCCGAAACCGGCCTTCCCGTAATCGACGGCGGGAAGTGCACGGCCTGCGGCTCCTGCGTGAAGGCCTGCCCGAAGGGGCTCATCGAACTGAGGAACCAGGGTCCGCGCGGAATGCGCATGGTGGTAGTCTGCCGCAACCAGGACAAAGGCCCCGCCGCCAAGAAGGCCTGCGCCAACGCCTGCATCGGCTGCGGGCTCTGCTTCAAGACCTGCCAGCACGAGGCCATCACTTTGGAGAACAATCTGGCTTATATCGATTCCGGCAAGTGCAAGCTCTGCCGCGAATGTGAGGCCGTGTGCCCCACCGGCGCCATCCATGGAATCAACTTCCCCAAGCCGCTCGACAAGGACGCGGTCAAGGATCGCATCGCAGCCAGGAAAAAAGCATCAGCAGAGGAGGACGCGAAATGAAAAGACTGACATTCAGCATGGGCGGAGTCCATCCGCATGACAGCAAGTTCGCAAAGGATTGCGCGACAGAGGTCCTGCCTCTTCCCAAAACCATGTATGTGTCTATGGCACAGCACCTTGGTGCTCCGGCAAAACCCATCGTGGCGGTCGGTGACAGCGTCAGGACCGGCCAGCTCATAGCCGAACCGGGCGGATTCATATCGGCCGCGGTGCATTCTCCCTGCTCCGGCAAGGTGAAGGCCATCGCTCCATATACCGACCTTTCGGGACGCATGGTTCCCCACGTGGTGATAGACGTCGAGGGCGATGTCTGGGC
>JAFZLP010000022.1 GCA_017551405.1 Bacteroidales bacterium | reverse complement strand
TTGTGGGGATTGGCCTTGAGGTCGAGCAGATCGGCCTCGAGAAGGACCTTCTCGAGAAGCTTGTCCACATTCAGGCCTTTCTTTGCGGATATCTCCTGGCTCTGGTACTTGCCGCCCCAGGCCTCCGTGAGGATGTTCATCTGGGAGAGCTGCTGATAGATCTTCTCGGGCTGAGCGCCGGGCTTGTCTATCTTGTTGATGGCAAATACCATGGGAACGCCGGCGGCCTGGGCATGGTTGATGGCCTCGACCGTCTGCGGCATGACGGCGTCGTCCGCCGCGATGATGATGATGGCGAGGTCGGTCATCTGGGCGCCGCGGGCACGCATTGCGGTGAACGCCTCGTGACCGGGAGTGTCGAGGAAGGTGATGCGGCGGCCGCCCTCGAGCTCGACGTTGTATGCGCCTATGTGCTGGGTGATACCGCCGGCTTCACCTGCGATGACATTGGTCTTGCGGATGTAGTCCAGCAGAGAAGTCTTACCGTGGTCGACATGGCCCATGACCGTAATGACGGGAGGACGGGGCTCCATGTCTTCGGGCTTGTCGGCCTCCTGGCTGTCCTGGATTTCGTTGGTGAGCTCGGCTCCCACGAATTCCACCTTGTATCCGAATTCTTCGGCGACCAGGACCAGCGCCTCGGCGTCGAGCCTCTGGTTGATGGAAACCATCAGGCCGAGGTTCATGCAGGCGGCGATGACCTTGTTCACCGGAGTGTTGTTCATGAGGGTGGCGAGGTCGTTGACCGTAACGAACTCCGTGACCTTGAGGATATTCTGGCCGGCCTGGATCTCGAAGAGTTCCTCCTGGGTACGCTGGGCGGCCTGTTCGCGCTTCTCCTTGCGGTATTTCGCGCCGAACTTGTTCTTGCCGGAGACTTCGTTCATCTTGGCGTATGTCTCCTTCACCTGCTTCTGGATCTCCTTCTGCATCTCCTCCATCTCGGCCTCGCTCATTGCAGGTTTGAAGCGGTCGCGGCTGCGGCGACCCTTGCCGGGAGCGTTCTGCTGCTGTTGAGCCTGGGCGTTGTCACGCTTGGGGCTGCGGGCTATGTTCTGCCCTGCCTTGACGACATCCACCTTCTGGGTGCCCTTGCTGATGCGTTCGCGCTTCTTGGGCTTCTTGTCGAACTGGGAAAGGTCTATCTTGCCCACCACCTTGAGTTCCGGGCCGTTCTCTGCAGCTTTTTCCGCCGGGGTTGGAGCGGGTGCAGGCTCGGGTTCGGGTTCAGGGGCGGGGGCGTGTTCAGGCTCCGGCTCCGGTTCGAGAGCGGGCTCGGGCTCCGGCTCGGAAACAGGTTCCGGCTCCGGTTCGGGCTCCGGCTCGGATACGGGAGCAGGCGCGGGTTCCGGTTCGGGCTCGGGTGCGGGTTCGGGCTCCGGAACGGGTGCAGGTTCGGGCTCCTGGACCGGTTCGGGTTCAGGGACGGGAGCGGGTTTCGGTTCCCCCTTCTTGTGAGAGAAGGTATTGGTGCGGATTATGGTCATGCTCTCCATTTCCTCGTCCTCGGCGTCTTCCGACTTGCGACCGCTCTGTTCGAGAATATCCGACATCTTGATGGCCCTTTCTTCCGCTTCCTGCGCAGCCTTCTTGTCTGCGCCGAACTGCTTCTCGATGGCGGGCATGAATTCTTCCGACACCTTGGCGTTCGGGCTGTGTTCCACATCGGCGCCCTGCTTGTGGAGGAATTCCACAAGGTCGTCGAGTCCGATGTTGAACTGACGCAATATCCTGTTGATTCTGATTTCTGCCATTGGCTAACCCCTTTATTATCTTATTCTTTGAATTCCGCTGAAAGGATGCTGCGGACCTCGGCGACGGTCTCGTCTTCAAGGTCGGCGCGCTTTGCAAGTTCTTCGGGATCGATTGCCAGTACGCTCTTGGCGGTGTCGCAACCGATGCTCTTGAGCCTGTCGATAACCCATGCGTCGATGGTCTCGCCGTACTCGGGATTGGTGAAGTCGTCCAGGGCGACGTCCTCCTCGAATTCGGGAACCTCTCCCCTGGGAGCCTCGCGCCAGACCTCGATTTCGCGGTCCACGAGCATGCCGGCAAGCTGGACGTTCACGCCTCCGCGGCCGATGCCCTTCTGGACCTCGTCGGGCTGCATGTACACCTTCACCTTGTCTTCGGGAGTCTCACCCATGTCGATGCGGGAGACGTGGGCCGGAGTGAGAGCCCTCTGGATGAGGAGCTTCTTGTTGGAAGTCCACTGGATCACGTCGATGTTCTCGTTGCGCAGCTCCCTGACTATGCTGATGATGCGGCCGCCCTTGACGCCGATGCAGGCGCCGATGGGATCGATGCGGTCGTCGTAGGACTCAACAGCCACCTTTGCACGCTCGCCGGGAACGCGGACCACCTTCTTGACGGTGATGAGGCCGTCGGAAATCTCGGGAACCTCCATTTCGAAGAGCCTCTCCAGGAAGTCGGTTGACGTACGGCTGAGGGTGATGTAGGGAGTGGTGTTGTTGCGCATCTCCACGCTCTTGATGAGGGCGCGGACGGTGTCGTTCTTCTTGAAGCGCTCGCCGGGAATCTGTTCCTCGCGGGGGATGTGGAGCTCGTTGCCCTCATCGTCGAGAATCAGCACCTCGCGGCTCCATGTCTGGTACACCTCGCCGGAGAAAATCTCGCCGACCTTCTCGGAGTACTTCTTGTAGACATTCGCCTTCTCGATGTCCAGGATGCGGCCCTGAAGATTCTGGCGGATGTTGAGGATTCCGCGGCGGCCGAAGCTGGAAAGGGGAAGGGACTTGGTGTAGACGTCGCCGACTTCGTAGTCGTCCTCGCCGCTGTCTTTCCTGACCTGCTCGAGGGTCATCTGCGAATTGGGGTCTTCAACTTCGTCGACGATTTCGAAATTCTGCCAGATTTCGCAGGTTCCGCGGTCGACATTGACGTTCACGTCGAAATTGTCGGAGGAGCCGAAGGTCTTGGCGATCTGGGTAAGGAATACGTCCTTAAGCACACCCATCATCACGGGACGGTCGATGTTCTTCTCTTCCTTGAAGTCCTTGAAGGCGTCGATCAAGGTGATTTTTTCTTCTTTTTCCATTTATTTGTCGTTTATTTCTGTCAGCATACGATCGGCTTCCTCGGAGGATATGCCGAGTGAAGAGACGGTGAGGGCGTAATCTTCGACGTCGCGGTCGAAGGCGGCCAGGACCGCACGGTGTACGAATTCGCAGTCGGCGAGCTCCACCGGATTGCCGGCGCGGTCGACCGTTACCTCGATGTTGTTGTCGTCGTCGAGACCCAGCCCGACGAGGGTGCAGCCGCGTTCTTTTGCCGCAGCCTCCACCACTTCTTTCAGTTTCTTTTCGTCCATTTTTCAAAAAAAAGATAGGGGCCTCGAGGCCTCTATCCCACAAAATCCGATGCAAAGGTAGAAAAAATATCCGATACTCCAAATATAAATGGTTTATTATCTGAGCCACAGGATTGAATCGGGGCCCTCGCAGAACAGCAGGTCCAGCACGGACAGGCCGGGCACGAAGCCGTACCGGTCACGGAAAACCTGCCAGTATGGCTTCAGGAGGCCGAGGGAATCGAGGATGGAATCGGGGCGCTTCGGGTGGATGGCCTCGCGGTAATCCTCCGCGGCGTCCTGCTCCCAGTCTGTCGTTTCCAGAAGCTGCACCTGCAGCCCTATCTTTTCGCACAACCAAGTGATTATCTGCAGGTTAAGATCCCACAGCCGGGCAGGCTCGGACTCCAGGATTCCGAAGAGGGCATCGCGGTAGAACTCGAAAAAAGGGGACGATTCGTACGCGCTCTCCAGCGCCTTCTCCATCTTGGCCACCCACGGTACGCTGTAATCCACTTCGACCGAAGAGATAAGCCTCGAGGGAGAGTGGACCACGGGGAAACTGAGGTCCAGCGGTCCGTTTGCGCTCATGATACGGCAGCGGTTGCGGTATGACTGTTTCTGATAGCTTTCCATGGCCTCGAGCTGCACGACGGGACTTTTCGCAAGCAGTGCGAAATACTCTACGGGAGGACAGAAAGCGGTGGAAAGAAGCACTTTACTCGAGATCGCCTTTAAAATGGGTCTCATTGGCCCGGACTATTCCGCGCTTGGACTCGCGGATGAAATCGAGGATCGCATCCCTTTCGGGGCTTTGGGGGAAACCGGCCTCAACCCTGGCACAGGCATCTGAAATATTCAATCCCTGATAATAGAGGGTGTCGTAGATGTCCTTGATGTTCCGGATGACGTCGCTGTCGAAGCCCCTGCGGCGAAGCCCCACCAGATTGATGCCGGCGAAGCAGATGGGATCGCGTCCGCAGAGGGAGTAAGGCGGGATGTCCTTGGTGACCCTGCTGCCTCCGCCCACCATTGCGTGAGTGCCTATACGGGAAAACTGATGCACTACGGTGCTGCCGCCCAGTATGGCCCAGTCGTCCACGTCCGTCTCGCCTGCAATACCGACGTAACTCACTAATATGCAATGATTTCCAACACGGCAGTCGTGGGCTACGTGAACATAGCTCATGATGAGGGTGTCGTTTCCTATCTTCGTGACTCCCTTGCCGCTGGCGGCGGTGCCCCTGTTGATGGTGGCGCATTCGCGGACGGTGACGTTGTCGCCCATCTCCACCCAGGTCACTTCCCCGTCGAACTTGAGATCCTGCGGGATGGCGCCTATCACCGCTCCCGGGAAGATCCTGGCTCCCTTACCCATTTTCACATAGGGGAAAATGGTGGTATGGGGATAAATGACGGAGCCGTCGCCTATCTCTACGTTGTCGTCGATGAACACATACGGGCCCACCTTTACGTTTTCGCCCAGTTGAGCGTTGGGACTGACTGTCGCAAGAGGGTGAATGTCAACCATTTAACCAATCGTGTTTAGAACAGCCTTGACAGCTGCTGAATTAATAGTATGCCCCGGCTTGAAAGC
>JAFZLP010000161.1 GCA_017551405.1 Bacteroidales bacterium | reverse complement strand
TCGCCGAAAAGGGCCTCGACCTTGTCTTTGAAGAAGAAGCCGACTATCGCGACCGGAATCATGGAGACGCAGAGCTTCAGGAAATAGTCGGTTTCGTCGTTGTACTTGAACTTGAATACCCCCTTGATTATCTGCACTATGGCCGACCAGAACACGATGATGGTGCTGATCACGGTGGCGAGATGCACGGTTACCGTGAAATCGAGGAAATTGGAGGCGTCCACCCCCAGGAGTTCACGGGCTATCATGAGATGCCCGCTGCTGCTCACCGGCAGGAACTCCGTCAGGCCCTGCACCAGGCCCAGGACTATCGCTTGCCACCAGTTCATGCCTTTTTGTCTTTAGAGCATCTGCACGGCCCCATGATGCCGACAATTACCGTAATTATGCCTGCCACTATGACTATGGGAGCGGCCACGAGGCGCCTGAAGTCGAACATGCTCCAATTGAAAACCTGCGGATCCTTGAGGCCTCCGCCCATCATCAGGATGAATCCTGCCGCCATCACCAATACGCCTGCGATAATGAGTTTTACCCCCTTCGGGGTGACCGCGAGCTTGTCTTTCTTGTCCATATCTAATAATAAAGTTGATCTTTGTCCATACCGGATAACCGGTTCACGGCAAAAAACGTGCTCACCATGCAGATGCCCACGCCGCACACCAGGATAATGGCCGCCACGAGCAGCAGGCCCTTCCACCCGAAGAGGGCCATGATTTCCGGGAAGTTCCTGAAGGCCAGATAGCCTCCGGCCCCGAGGATGGCCGTTGCAATCAGCGACGCCACAACCCCCATGACCACCGCGGAGCGCATGAACGGCCTGCGGATGAATGAGAGCGGAGCCCCTACCAGCTGCATGGTGTGGATGGTGAAGCGGCGCGCGAATATGTTGAGCCGCACGGTGTTGCCTATGAGTACATAAGAGATGAAGACCAGCAGCGCGATGAGCACCCCGAGCACGATGGAGATTACCGACAGGTTGGAATTGAGGGCGTCCACCAGGGTGGCGCGGCTTTCCACGTCGTCCACCAGCGGAGAGGCCGCGAGGGCGGCAGTCACCATGCCGAGGCTGTCGGAGTTGACATAGTCCGCCTTAAGGGTGATTTCCACCGAAAGCGGGATGGAGGTGCTTTCGAACACTTCCAGGAAATCCTTGCCCAGGATGTCCTCAAGCTCCTTCTTACCTTCCTCGCGCGTGACGAGGCGGGCGGATTTGACGTACGGGAGGGTGCCTGCGGAGGCGGCGTATCCGGCCGCGGCTTCCTCGCTCACCTCCTGTTTCAGGAGGACCTCCATCTGCATGTTTTCCTTGAAGTAGTTCGAGACGCTGCGGGAGTTGACCGCCAGGAAAGCGGCGATCCCGACCAGCACGAGAACGAGGGCGATGCTGAGGACTGAAGAAATCCACGCTCCTGCCAGCCTGTGCCTGATTGCCTTGTTCCCGGTCTTTGCCATAACGAGTTCCAAAGATACCAAAATTATTAAAATTCAAAAAAAATTCTTACCTTTGTTACAATGAGTAATAGCGCACAGAAAGTCCTCTTCGTAAATTCCGAGATTTCCCCCTATCTTCCGGATAGCCAGGTGGCGGGCATAGGCCGCTATCTGCCCCAGGGAATCCAGGAAAGAAAGAAGGAAATCCGGGTCTTCATGCCGCGTTTCGGCTGCATCAACGAGCGCCGGAACCAGCTGCACGAAGTCATCCGGCTGTCGGGCATGAACATCATCATCTCCGACGTGGACAGGCCGCTCGTAATCAAAGTGGCCTCAATCGCCGCTGCGCATATCCAGATCTACTTCATCGACAACGAAGACTATTTCCGTCGCAAGGCCGTATATACCGACGCCGACGGCAAGTTCTTCCCGGACAACGACGAGCGCGCCATCTTCTTCGCGCGCGGAGTCATGGAAACCGCAAAGAAACTGCGCTGGGCCCCCGATGTCATCCACTGCAACGGTTGGTTCTCCCAGCTCGTTCCCGCATATCTCAAGAAAGCGTATAAGGGCGATCCCATCTTCGCCTCCGCGAAAGTGGTGCTCTCGCTGTACGGCGACACCCCTTCCGAGCCGTTCTGCAAAGACTTCGCAGGCAAGATTCCTTTCGGCGGGCTGAGCGGCTCAGACCTGCTGATTTCCAAGGCCCCCACTGGCATAGAACTTGCTAAAACGGCTATCAAGTATTCCGACGGCGTAATTCTCGGCTCTCCCGACGTCAACGGAGAACTCACGGCGTACGCCGAAGAGCTCGGGCTTCCGGTTCTTCCCTACAACGCCAAGAGCTTCGAAGACGGCTCCTACGTCGACGAATACAACGCTTTTTATGACAAGCTTTAAACAATGAAATTTCCTGTTGTCGCGGCCGCACTCTGCATGTGTCTGGCCGCTTGCGTGAGTATAGACGAGAACCTCGGCGGGAGCATGATCCCCGTCGGCAACACGTACAAGGTAGTCACCCCGCAGGCCATTCCCATCGGGGTCAGCCAGAAGATGGCGGACAGCCTTTCCGGCTTCTCCACCTCCCGCATCACCATAGGCTCCATCCGCAAGGACGAGGAATTCGGCCTCACGACCCGTTCCAGTGTGGTCACGCTCATCCCGCTCTTCAGCTCCGAACACGACATGGGCACCGCCCGCATCTTCAAGAGCATGCACTTCGCCACCGCCCTCGACTCCGTCTCGGTGGAAGACAAGAGCCAGATGAACATCCTCCAGGGCGTGAACGTCTACGAGGTGCTAAAGACCGTCGACTATTCCAAGGATTTCGACTGCAACGGCGACATCCCCCACGGCACCGAAAGGATTTCCGACCGCATCCCCCACATCGGGGCGTCCGACTCCCTCTCCTTCGACTTCACCTCCAAGTTCGGCGAGAAGTACATGAACATGACCGACGCCGACCGCTCAAGTTACGACAGCTACGTGGCCAGGTTCCCTGGCATCTACCTCGAAACTTCCGAACCCCTCGGAGAGGGCGGCAGGATCAACATCTTCAAGCTGCAGCTGGGCTACAGCAGCGATTCCGGCGGCCTCACCGGCAACTACGCGCAGCTCAACTACTCGGCGGTCTACGACGGGGTGCGCAAAGACACCAGCGTGTTCTTCTACTACTCCGCAACCGGGTTCTACGACCTCGACTCGCTGGCCAAGAACTCCGGCACCGGCAGTTTCCCGCAGTACTGCCTCAACCTCACGGGCCACGAATACCCGAAGTCCCGCGGCCTCGCCGGCCCCGCGCATGAGGAAGTGCTGGTGGAAGGCGGCGGTGGCCTCAAGCCCGTTGTGAGCGCCCGCGACATCCGCAACTCCATCATTTCCGCCATCGAGGCCAACGGCGACGACCCCTCCAAGGCCATCATCAACCGCGCCACCCTCCACTTCAATTTCGTGCAGGAAGATCTCGACAAGCTCTACAAGCTTCCCGAAGTGCTCAGCCCCACATGCCGCATGAAGGGCGATTCCACCGTGAGCTTCATGGGCCTTACAGACAGCTCCGCCAGTGAAGAGAACCAGGGCGACAGGAACCTGTCCCTCTACAAATTCACCCCCGACATCACCTACCATGCGCAGAAGCTTGTGACCATGGACGCGGACGATGAAAACCTGGTCAAGGGCAACTACGACATCTGGCTGCTCATCATGCACAACGACGTCACCCAGACCACCAGCAGCGGCAATTCCGAAATCAGCCAGTACTACCAGTACCTGGCCTACCAGAGCTACATGGGCAACATGTACGGCGGTTACGGCTATGGCGGATACGG
>JAFZLP010000003.1 GCA_017551405.1 Bacteroidales bacterium | reverse complement strand
TGCCTGTGGTAGAAAGCCGGTCCGTCGGGTGTCTCGCGTATGCCGAGCTGCAGGGCGGCAGTCATGTTCAGGAGCCCCAGCCACTCGCTGCCTTTCATGGGATAGCCCATGGTGACGTTTATCTTGTCGATGTCGGCGGGAATGCTGTTGATCAGGGGTACCAGCAGGCCCTCGTCGGGGAGGATGACGGCAGTGCGGATGTCGTGGGGACCGTCCAGCCTCCGGAGGATGCCCGGCAGCTGCTTGGCCTGGCCCACGGAAGACGGGACGCTGAGGATGTTGATTTCCGGCCTGGCGGCGCTGCAGTCCGCGGTTTTGAGGTCCTGCCCGAAAAGCTCCACGTTGCCGGCCATGAAGAAGGAGGCCATGTTCTGGCGGTCTTTTATTTCGGGGCTGAACCAGTCCCAGCAGAACTGTGCGCGGCCGGCGTCCTTCATTTTGCGCAGCAGCTTTTTCTCGCATTCGTTGAGGGCGTTGAGGCCGGCGAAAACGAAGAGCGTGCCCGGTTCGAAGTGGCGGTCGAGGATGTCGCTGACGCTTTCGCGGTCGAGGCTCTCGGCCAGACTGCGGTATATCATGCCTTCGTAGGACAGCCCTTCCTCGGCCAGACTGGCATTGAAGTCTTTGTAGAGGGGGAGGAGGATGTTCCAGATGCGCAGGAAGCCGCGCTTGATCTCGCCTTCCCGGTCGAAATGGCCGAGGAACTCGAGGATGGCCCTGCGCTGGTCTTCTTCAAGGAAGGAAAGGTCCTGCATCCCCTTGAATTCGTCCACGTTCTTCCACAGCCTGTCGGGATCGGCGAGATACTTGTCCACGTCATTGAAATCCGACAGCATGACGTCGCCCCAGTAGAGGAAGTCGTCGAGGGGTTCGGGGTCCTTCACCAGGCGGCAGTAGCACTCGTATAGCCGGAGCAGCTGCAGGATGCGGTCGGCCTTGTGCCCGCCGGTGATGCGGCAGAAGAAGTCGTTCATGGTGCAGCAGGCTGGGGCCATGCTGGTGCGGCCGTCCTTCTTCACTTCTTCGGCCAGGTATTTCCTGAAAAACAGGATTGCCCTTTTGCTGGGAAAGACGAAACACAGGCGGCTGAAATCGTGGCCGCCTGTGTAGTATTGTCGTGCGACTTCTCTGAGAAATCCGGTCATCGCAGGTCAGTGACTATCCATGATGAATCGAGGGCGGAGACGTCGAAGACGAAACGGGAATCGTCCGAAGGAGAGGACTCCGTAAGGGTGATGCCGGAGGCGCTGAAGTCGAGGTCGATGTCCTGGTCTTTCCTGACTATCGTGCAGGAGAGGTTCTTGCCGTCGAAACGGGAGATATGGACGTAAGGTATGTACTCGTCGAGATGCGAGACCATGCTTTCGCCGGCCACGCTGACGAGGACTTCCTTTGCCTTGCGGTCGACCACCCAGCAGGTGGTGCCGTCGGAATAGGTCTCGAGCCCGCCGTCGGCGGTGGTATGATACCTGTGCCCCTGCATCTCGGCCGTGCCGCTGATCTTGAGGGGCATCGAGCCCCGCATTACGTAGGAGTATGAACAGCTTACAACGTCTTTGCCGCGGATAATGGCAACGATGTCCTTGATGGCGTTCTGGCCCCATGCTGCAGTTCCGAACAGGATACAGGCTGCGAGTATTACATACTTTCTCATCTTCCAAGTTGATCCAGGATAGTCTGGAGATCTTCGAGGGTAGATACAAGAACCGTGCGAGGTTTGCTGCCTTCCTGCGGACCGACTATTCCGGCCTGCTCGAGCTGGTCCATGACGCGTCCGGCTTTGGCGTAGCCCATGCCCAGCTTGCGCTGGAGATCGCTGGTGGAACCCCTCTGGGTGGTGACCACCATCTTGGCCGCCTCCTCGAAGCGCTCGTCGAGCTCGCCCAGGCTGCCGCCACCGCCTCCGCCGCCTTCGGAGCTCTCGCTCACGTCGGGCAGATAATACGGGGTGTTGTAGCTCTTCTTGTAGCCCTGCTGCTCGCCGATGAAATCGGTTATGGTGTCTATCTCTTCGCCGCTCACATAACCGCACTGGATGCGTTCGGTATCGAGCCCGGCGCTCCAAAGCATGTCGCCGCGACCAATCAGCTTCTCGGCGCCCGGAGCGTCCAGGATGGTCTGGGAGTCTATCCTCGAAGCGACCCTGAATGCGATGCGCATCGGGAAGTTGCTCTTGATAAGCCCGGAAATTACGTCTACCGAAGGCCTCTGGGTGGCCAGGATCACGTGGATACCGGCGGCACGGCCCTTCTGGGCAAGGCGGATGATGGAGTTGCTGATGCTCTTGGAAGCGGCGCGCACTTCGGGCGAAGCCCCGATGACCATGGTGAGGTCGGCGAACTCGTCCACCACCGTGACTATGTACGGCAGGAACCTGTGGCCTTTGTCGGGACGGAGCTTGCGGGCCTTGAACTTTTCGTTGTACTGGGTGATCTTCTGGGTGCCGGCTTCGCTGAGGAGCTTGTAGCGTTCGTCCATTTCGGTGCAGAGGCTGCGGAGCACCTTTTCGGCGTCCTTGGGACTCTTCACTATGGCCTTGCGCCTTTCCTCGTCGTCGTCACCGGCGGTGGGAAGGACGGCCAGGTAGTGGTGGAGCAGGGCGTTGTAAGAACTGAATTCCACCATCTTCGGGTCGATGAAGACGAACTTGAGCTCGGACGGGTGCTTGCTGTAGAGCAGCGACGACACTATCACGTTCAGGCCGACGCTCTTTCCCTGTTTGGTGGCGCCCGCTATGAGCAGGTGGGGGGCGTCGCTGAGGTCGAAGACTTTGACTTCCTGGGTGATGGTGTAGCCTATCGCGATGGGCAGCTCGTATTTGCTGTTGCGGAAAGCTTCGCTGTTGAGCAGGCTCTTCAGCGGCACAATGCTCGCGTTGTCGTTGGCCACTTCTATGCCGACGCAGTCGGGAAGGGTTACGACGCGCACGCCGCGGGCCCTGAGGCTCAGGGCTATGTCTTCCTGGAGCTTCTTGATTTCGGCAATCTTCACGCCGGGGGCGGGATTGACCTTGTAGAGGGTGACGGTGGGGCCGATGACGGCCTTCACGTCGGTGACTTCTATCTTGTAGGTTTGGAGGGCCGCGCGGATCTTGTTGTTGTTGCGGTTGAGCTCATCATTCGAGACCTCGCGCTTGGCCGAGGCGTGGTCGTCCAGAAGACTGATGCTGGGGAACTTGTACCAGGGCAGTCCCTCCGGCGGATCCATGCGGTTGTCGATGGGAGGAAGCTCCTTCACTTCGGCGTCGAGGGTGCCGTCCGTAACCACCTCAATATCAAGATCTTCGCCGTCTTGGGGCAAGTTTCCGGCAATAGGCGCGACCGGCGTAACCGTTGCGGGTGCGGTAAGGGCTTCCGCTACTGCAGGGGCTGCGACGGCCGGGGTGAATTCAGGCTCGGACGGGATTTCCGGCTCCGAAGGCCTTTCTTTCCGGCGTGGAGTCTCGGGCTCCGGCTTCTTTTCGCGCGGCTGGCCGATGCCGTTGACCAGTTCGGAGAATTTCTTGGAAGACAGGAACAGCCATGCGGCGATGAGGAGCAGCACGCACAGCCCCGTGACTATGTATCCGAAAAGGTTTATGCCCCAGTTAACCACCTGGGCGCCGCACCTGCCGCCGAGACCGCCGCCGAAGGCGTACTGCAGCCCGGCCAGCTTGCCGATGTAAGCAAGGAGTATGGATGCCACGAAAGCGCCCGAGACGGTGATGAGGGTGGTCTTGATGAGGGAATAATGCCAGCGGCCGGCGATGAGGCGGGCGCTGACGGCCGCCAGGATGACGAGCAGGGCGAAACTGCCGAACCCGAACAGGTCGCACACCAGCAGGTGCCCCGTCCTGTAGCCGAGCTTGCCGCCCAGGTTGCC
>JAFZLP010000021.1 GCA_017551405.1 Bacteroidales bacterium | reverse complement strand
GGCAAAGACCACATCTCCCATGTCATAACCTTCGGCACCATGGCCGCCAAGGGCTCGGTAAAGGACGTGGCGCGCATCAGCGGCCTGCCCCTGAGCGAGTCCGACAGGCTCACCAAGATGATTCCCGACCGCGCCTTCGTGGTCCGCGAAAACGGCGCCGACGTCGAGAAAAAGCCCACCCTGGCCAACTGCGTAAAGTATCTTCCCGACCTTAAAAAAGAATACGAATCGGGCTCCGACCTGGTGAAGGAGGTGCTCCATTATGCCATGCAGCTCGAAGGCTGCGTGCGCCAGACCGGCATTCACGCCTGCGCCATGATAATCGGCCGCGGCAACCTCACCGACTACATCCCCATTTCGCTCGGAGTCGACAAGGGCACGGGGCAGGAGGTATGGGTGAGCCAGTTCGAGGGCTCCCAGATCGAGGACGTCGGCATGCTCAAGATGGACTTCCTGGGGCTCAAGACGCTCAGCATCATAAACAGGGCCCTGACCCTCGTCAAGAAGCGCTTCGGCACCGAAATCGACATAGAGAGCATTCCCATCGACGACAAGAAGGTCTACGAGCTCTATTCCCGCGGCGACACCAAGAGCGTGTTCCAGTTCGAATCTTCAGGCATGAAGGAATGGCTCATGAGGCTGCATCCCGAGCGCTTCGAGGACCTCATCGCTATGAACGCCCTCTACCGCCCCGGCCCCATGGATTATATCCCCCAGTTCGTTAACCGCAAGACCGGCGCCGAAAAGATCACCTTCGACCTGCCCGAAATGGAGGGCATCCTGGAAGAGACCTACGGCGTTACCGTATACCAGGAGCAGGTTATGCGCATCTCCCAGGCGGTGGCAGGCTTCTCGCGCGCAAAGGCGGACGCCCTCCGCAAGGCCATGGGAAAGAAGAAGAAGGACATCCTGGACGGCCTCAAGAAAGACTTCATGGAAGGCGCCTCGGCGCGGAATCACGACCCCAAGGTGCTGGAGAAGATCTGGAGCGACTGGGAGGCTTTCGCAAAATACGCCTTCAACAAGAGCCACGCCGCCTGCTATGCCTGGGTAAGCTACCAGACTGCCTGGGTCAAGGCCCACTATCCCTCTGAATTCCAGGCCTCCAACCTCACCCAGCAGAGCGCCGACATGGAGGAGATGAAGGAGATAATGGCAGACTGCAAGAAGGGCGGCATCAAGGTACTCAACCCCGATGTGAACGAGTCTGACCGCGATTTTTCCGTCAATCACAACGGCGACATCCGCTTCGGCCTCAGCGGCCTCAAGGGCTTCGGTTCCAACGTGGTGGACGCCATCATCGCCGAGCGCGAGCGCGGAGGGGCCTATGCCGACGTGTTCGATTTCATGGAGAGGCTGGGCCGCATCGTCAACCGCAAGTCGCTCGAAACGCTCGTCTACGCCGGCGCCTTCGACTCGTTCGGGTACAGGCGCAGCCAGTTCTTCTCGCCCTGCAAGAGCGGCGACCTGTTCATCGACGAGCTGGTCCACTACGCCGAGCTGTTCCAGAACGACACGGTTTCCGCCGCAGGCTCGCTGTTCGGCGACATGGAAGAGATGAAACCCCGGCGGCCGGAGATGCCTCCTGCGGTAGGCGAAGAAGACATGCTCGCCGTCCTGCAAAAGGAAAAGGAGTACGTGGGGATGTACCTGAGCGCGCATCCGCTGGACCGCTATGCCTTTGAAATAGAGAACTTTACCACCTGCAAGCTGGCCAAACTGCAGGAGACCATCGACGACTGCGAAAGGGACAACAAGACCATGCGCGCGGCGGTCGCGGGTATCGTCACGGACGTGAAGAACCTCATCACAAAGCAGGGCAGGAACGGCGCGCGTATAGTCCTGGAAGACTACAGCGGCACCTACGAAATGGCCATCTTCGGCCAGGACTACGAGTCCTACATCCCCTACATGCAGCTCCACGCCCAGCTCTTCATCGAAGGCGAAATCGCACCGCGCTTCAGGCTCAAACCCGAAGAGGTCGCCGCCGGCAAGAAGGTGAACTATTCGCTGAAAATCAAGAAGATAAGCATGCTCGGAAACATAGGTGAAAAGCTTCTGAAGGCATTCTCGCTGAATCTCTACACCTCGTCCCTCACCCCCGCTTTCCGCAAGGAGCTGGAAAAGCTGCTGAAGGAGTATCCGGGCAACACGCGCCTGGGGGTGAACCTCTACGACGCCGCATCGGGATACCGCATCGAAATGGTATCCAAGAAGTTCCAGGTCACCGTCTGCCAGGACCTGCTTCTCGCCCTCGACAAAATGGGCGTGAGTTATTCGGTAATCAAATAGATTCCTGCCATCCCTGGGCCCTCAGGGGCAGTTCCGCTCCGCCCGGAGCGACGAGCACCGTACCCGCTTCGCTCAGGGCCAGGTGGCCGATGACGTCGAAGGTCTGGAAGTCCCTGCGGAACTTTTCCGCCTGCAGGATGGGCACCGCTATCAGCAGCTGGAAGTCCTCTCCGCCGTTCATGGCGGCGGAAACTGGGTCGATGTTGAATTTCTCTCCCAGTTCGAAGCTGTTGCCCTCGAAGGGGATGCGCTCGGCGTACACCTTCGCCCCGAGGCCGGTATCGCGCGCTATGCGCTTGACCGCATCGGAAAGGCCTTTGGTGACGAGCACCGCTGCTGACGGGTAGATGTCGTCCTCTTCCAGGGCCTTGAGCAGGTTCGGGGACAGCTCGGGGTGCAGGTATGCACCCACGAACATCCGGTATTTCTCCATCTCGTCGGAGGCGCCGGTGGCCCCGTTTTCAAACCTTACCCGCTCTTTTTCAAGCACTTGCAGGCCGAAGTAGGCGGCCCCGAGGCGCCCGCTCACGCAGAGGAGGTCCTTGCTGGCCGGTTTCGGGATGCTGTGCTCGGTGAGGGCCTTCCGTTTGCCAGAGGCGGACACGCTGATGCACAGGCCGTTCTGCGAGGGCTGAAGGTCCAGCGAAACATCGGCGTAGCCGTATTCTTCCGCGGCGGCGGAGATTCCGCTCCAGAGCTCCTTGATCTGGGGATAATCCAGCTTTGCGCTCACTCCGAGCACGACCGAAAGGGCCTTGGGGTGCATCATCTGCGCGAAAAGCTCGCCGGTGACCTCGACCACGGCCTTGTAGCCCAGGTGCTTGAGCGGGAAATACACCAGATTGAAGTCCACACCCTCCATCAGGACGCGGTGCGCCGCGCACTTGAAGGGTTTGAAAGGAGTGCCCTCATAAAGACGCCTGAGGGCCTCCTGCTTGCCGATATCGGAGAATTTTTCTTCCATCTGACTGTCCTACAGGTTCCTCAGCAGGTTGTTGAGGTTCACCTTAGCATCGATGAGCGCCCTGAGCTCTGCAACGGGCACGCGCTCCTGGGCCATGGTGTCGCGGTCGCGGACGGTTACGCAGCCGTCTTCGAGGGAATCGTGATCGATCGTGACGCAGAACGGGGTGCCGATGGCATCCTGCCTGCGGTAGCGGCGGCCGATCGTGTCTTTCTCTTCGTACTGGCAGGCGAAGTCGTACTTGAGCAGGTCCAGGACCTCCCTGGCCTTGGAGGTAAGGCGCTCGTCGGTCTTGAGGAGCGGCAGGACGGCCACCTTGACCGGTGCGAGGGGCGCGGGAATGCGCAGCACGACGCGGCTGTCCCCGCCTTCAAGCTGCTCGACAGTGTAGGCGTGCGAAAGGACGGTAAGGAACATGCGGTCCACGCCGATCGACGTCTCGACGCAGTAGGGAGTGTATTTTTCGCCGGTTTCGGGGTCGAAATACTGCAGATTGCGGCCGCTGAGCTTCTGGTGGTTGCCCAGGTCGAAGTCGGTGCGGGAGTGGATGCCTTCGAGCTCCTTGAATCCGAACGGGAACTTGAACTCGATGTCGCAGGCGGCGTTGGCGTAGTGGGCGAGCTTCTCGTGGTCGTGGAAGCGGTAGTTCTCCGCACCCATGCCCAGGTTCTCGTGCCATTTGAGCCTCTGTTCCTTCCAGTATCTGAACCATTCCATCTCGGTGCCGGGCTTGCAGAAGAACTCCATCTCCATCTGCTCGAATTCGCGCATGCGGAAGATGAACTGCCTGGCTACCACCTCGTTACGGAAGGCCTTGCCGAT
>JAFZLP010000160.1 GCA_017551405.1 Bacteroidales bacterium | reverse complement strand
GCCCCGAAGATGAGGGAGATGGCAAGCAGATGGGCGCCGCTGCCGGTGTAGAAGGCGTTGGCGCCGATGTTCACCTGGAACAGCTCCTGGATGACAAGGTTGCGGGCAAAGTTGTTGCGCTTGCCTCCGTAAGCGCCGTAGATGGCGCAGACCGTCATCATGATGGGCAGGAGGATGGCTGCCTTGACGGTGGTGGCCGAGATGAACATGCTGAGCACCAGGTTGATGAGCAGGAAGCTCCACAGCACGCCCTTGGCCGTCTTGCCGAACTTGAGCACGAATGCCAGGGCCAGCCGCTTCGCGAATCTGGTCTTCACGAGCATGCTGGCCAGGATGAAGCTCAGGATGTTCAGCCACATTACCGGATGGCCGAGCTGTGCGAAGGCCTCTTTCTGGGAAGTGACTCCGCACAGCACGGTTCCGAGTACTACGAACAGGGAGGTCAGATAGTTGGGTATCGATTCCGTCATCCACAGTATCAGTGCCGCCACGAAAATGGCGAGCATGGCGTAATTGCTGCGGATGAAGGCCGGCAGGCCCAGTTCCTGGAGCCTTGCCAGAGCCTTGCCGGTGACGCTCCCCTCGGTGATGTTGTCTATGAACCCTATGTGTCCGAACCAGTAGATGAGCACGAAGGCAATGATCGCCAGGGGGACGCCGAGCCTGGCCATCCATTTCTCGAAGCCGGATTTCTCCATTTTGGGGAGCTTCTCGATACGGTAGTTGTTCATATCGAGCGGATCGTACGCTTCCGTTCCGGGCGCCATTGTCTTCGTGTCTTCTGCCATTTTATTTCCAGTTCTTATAGGGGTTCTTCATGAGCATGGAGTTGAAGTATTTGGGATCGCCCGTAACTTCCTCCCCAAGCCATGCAGGCTTGTCGAAGGGCTCGTTCTCGTCGGCGAGTTCGACTTCGGCCACGGTGAGGCCGTCGTTGTCGCCGTAGAACTCGTCAACCTCCCACGTGTGAACGCCGTCGGTGTTCTTGACCAGATAGCGGGTCTTGTCGATCACGCCGGGTTCGGCCAGGTCGAGCAGGGCCTTCACCTCGTCGACGGGAATTTCCTTCTCCCATTCGAAGCGGGCGGCGCCGGAGGCGTTGCCAATGCCCTTGACGGTGATGAAGCCTTTCTCGCCCTTGACGCGGATGCGCACCGTCCTTTCGGGAACGCTGCAGAGATAGCCCTGGGTGATGCGGGTGGCCTTGAAGGCGTCTGCCTTGAAGTCGCCCTTTACGAGGAATTTTTTCTCAATTTCCTGTGCCATGGCGCTATTCGTTTGCAAGAGGTTTGTCAATCATGCCGATCACGCGCTTGATGGCCTGCAGGTAGTTGATGTTCTCGACTCCCTCAAGGCCGCAGTCCGCGACGGTCTTCTTGATGTCTTCGATTTCGGTGGATTCGCTGTTGATGGTGACCACCTTGGCGCCGTTGATGAGCACGTTGCCCACTTCGCAGATGGTGTTGTTCACCATGTAGCCGAAGCGCTGCTTGTGCACCCTCACCGCGGCGAGGTCGGGGCAGGCCTTTACCATGGCGATGAATTCGTCATAGGTATAGGTGTCCTTCGTGAGTTTGGGCATCTCCACCATGAAGGCGGGGAACACTTCCTTCTCGAGAACCTCGCGGCTGATGGGGAATTCACCCTTCATGAGGGGGTTCCACTGCTCGAAGCCGTCGACAGTCTGGACGTATGTCTTGATGTCCATCTTGCCGTTCCGGATCTTGGTGTTGTTGATGTCGTTCTTGGCGGAGATGATGTAAATCTCGTCGCTGGTGCGTTCCCAGACCTTTTCGGGGACGGGGACGCTCAGGCGCGCCATCCTCTTGTGGGCCTCGCAGAAGCACTGGCCGAAGCTGCGGAATTCGAAGCGCGGCTTGCTCTCTTCACCTATCTTGAGATCTGCCATAATGTCTGGAGTATTAATGGTTTTTATTTGATAGTACCCTTGGAGTTGGATTCTCCTATCGAGCCTGCCGAGAACAGCACCCACTCGTCGGCGCCGTCGGTTTTACGGCCGAGAGTCTCGGAGTCTTCAACGGTCTTGAAGGTCTCCAGGCCTTTGGAGTTATCAATCATGTCCACCAGGTTGGCATCGGAAATCTCTTCGCTCTTGTACATGCAGAGCTTGAAACCCTTGGTGCCGCTGATGCCGAAGGAAGGACCTTCGTTGACGTCGGGATTCTTGGCGGTAAACACAAGGAAGCCCTTTGAAGGGATCTTGCCCTTTCCGGCGGGTACCACCCACGGGTCGCCGTCGTCCTTGGTGAATGCATAGCCTGCGATGTCCACATCCTTGTTGGTGCCGTTGTAGATTTCGAACTTCTTTTCGCCGCAGGAAACCTCGTTGATGACCACGGCGCCTACGGTCTCGGGTTCGGAGCCGTTGGACTTGCCGATCGTGCCGCCCTCAACGAGTACCCACTCGTCGCCGCCGTCGGTCTTGCGGGAAAGGGTCCATCCGTCCTCTACGGTCTTGAAGCCTTCAACACTGCTGGAGTTGTCGATTTCATCTACAATTTCGCCGTCTTTGAGCATAGTAAGCTTGAAGCCCTTGGTGCCGCTGAGGCCGAAGGACGGGCCTTCATTGGCGTCGGGATTCTTGGCAGTGAATACCAGGAAGCCCTTGGCGGGAATCTTGCCCTTTCCGGCGGGAACGGTCCAGTCGCCGGAGTCGTCCTTCTTGAATACGTAACCGGCTATGTCGGCCTCCTTGTCGGAAGCGTTGTAAATCTCGAACTGCTTGGTGCCGCAGTTTACCTCGTTGATGAAGAGTGTCTTGGGCTCCGCGGGTTTTGCGGCAACCTTATAGGTGTTGACGTTGGAAACTACCTTGCCGGCGGAAGTAGTGGCCTCTACGTGATAACTTACCTCGCTGTCAACGGGCTGGCCGGGAATAACGCCGGTATAGGTGTCACCGCTACCTTGCATTGCAACCGTAACGGGCGTTGCGGAATTGACGGAGTATATAAGATTAACTGTAGTTGCCACGAGACTGTTGATGGTAGCCGTAACGGTAACGTCCTCGGGCCCAACAGGAGTAGTTGCGCTAACCTGGGAAATGGATGCATAAGGGTACGTTTCATCCTTTACGCAAGATGAGAAAAGTACCGACAGGATTGCAAGCGATGCAATGATATATCTTTTCATAATGCCGTAATTTTAGAAGTCAACTTCGAATCTGAGTGCAATCATATGGTAGTCCACGCCGGCTTTTCCGTCGGGAGCGACCACTTTCGCGTAATCCTTGGTGGGGTTTCCTGCTGAATCCAGGCCAACGTTGAGCTTGTTCTTGCCGTTTGCATAACGGTCGTTGTTGTTGTACTGATAGTTCAACTGCATACGGACGTTGTTGGTGACCCAGTAGTTGAGGCCGACGGTGTAAGCTTCTGCAGAGCCGCCGAACACCTTATCTTTTGCGTTTTCGCGGGTGTCGTTGAGGTCGCAGTACTCGTAGCGGGCGCAGAGCTCTACGTCGCCCCACTTCTGTCCGCGGATGGCGCGGGTGTACTTGGCACCCTTGGAATCGTAGCGCTGCTTGCCGCCGAAGAGCAGGTAGCCTGCCTGTACGTACCAGCCGCCGAAGTTGTTGCAGAGGTCGGTGTCCTTGAAGTGGACGTTGTCGCCGATGTATGCCGCCTCGTAGCGGAGTCCGCCCCAGTGGCCTGCGATCTCAACGGTCCAAAGGTGGTTGAACGTGTAGTCCTTCAGGTTGTTGGTGTCGATGTACTTCTTGCGGTTGATGCTGGTGGAGTTGCGTGCGCTTGCACGGTAGGTGCCCCATTCGCCGGTCGCCATGCTGCCGAGGGCAGTGCGGAAGGAGTGTGCGGCGCCGATGTGCAGGCTTGCGTTGTCAAACTTGAAGAGCGGGCGGAAGATGATCTTGTTGGTGACGGAGAAACCGGTAGGCTGATCCGTAAACATCTTGATGCCGCGGCCGAAGTCCTTGTTGTTGTCGGCCACGTTCGTCCATTCCTCGGAACCTGCCACTTCCTGTCCGAAGATACCTGTGGAAATCCAGAGCCAGGGATTGTCGTACTTCACGTTGAAACCGAGATGGCGGGAAGGAGCCAGAGCGGAGCATACCATGGGACGCTCGATCATAAGGAGGTAACGGGAAGAAGAGTTGCGCTGGATGGAGAAATTCTCCTTGAAGTTACCAGCCTGGATCTCCAGGTTGGGGATTCCCGTGTAACGGACGATGGCGTCCTTGAGCTCCACGAGGCCGTTTGCAAGGTCCATGTCGAACTCACCGTACCAGTTCTTGTCCACCTGTGCCTTGATGGCGAAACGGGCGCGGCGTATGCCGGCACCGCTGGCGATGGGATCGGCATATTCAGGAGCGCCGAAGAAGCCGGCCACATCTACCTGGGCGCGGTTGTCGAACCAGATCTTGTATCCGCTGTTGGGGGACTCGATCACCAGGAAGCCGTCCTGGGACTCGGCATCCAGCACGTCGGACTCAACGGCCACGCCGTACTGGTTGTACTTGACCTGTGCGCTGGCCACCGTTGCGGCGAGGGTCAGCGTTGCAAAAATGAGTAAGAGTTTACGCATAGATCAAATTATTAAATGGTTTTGGTTAATTGTATTGTGT
>JAFZLP010000159.1 GCA_017551405.1 Bacteroidales bacterium | reverse complement strand
GGACGACTCCCTCAGGGTAAACGCCTCCGCCACCGTCCGCAAGCTGGTGAGCCTGCTCAGCTGCCTGGAGAACCCACTCGACACCATCAACGCCTTCATAATCCGGGACGCGAAAGTGCAGTTCCCGCAGGAATACCACTCGCTTGTAGGGCTGTGCGAGAATCTGCTCGGCCAGCTCAAGGAAGCATCTCCAGAGGTCTTCGAGGGCGAGACCCTCTTCATCGAGGCCTTCATGGACGATCTCCGCGAATGGACGGAAGTGAACGGCAACAGCCTCCGCTTCTTCCTGGAACACTGGAACGGCAAAAAGCTCTACATCAGTTCGCCCGAAAACTCCGATTCCGTCACGATTCTCACGGTCCACAAGGCGAAAGGACTGGAATTCCCCTATGTCATCTTCCCCTACGCCGAGAAAGTGGAGTTCTACAGGGAGGAGGACAGGTGGTGCTGGCTGGACGTCTCCGGCACCTCTCTCGACCCCGCCGTTTCGGGCATCTATTCCGTACCGATGAACTCCGTCTGCGAGGATTCCCTGTTTGCCACGGCGTATGAAAAGGAGAAACGCATGCAGAGCGTGGACAATATGAACATTTTCTACGTGGCGCTCACCAGGGCCTCGTGCTGCCTGCACATCATAGCCGGCAATCCCCCGAAGACCCGCAAGACAGGCGGTGAGGCGAAAGCCTTCTCGCACCTGCTCTGGGACTTCTGCGGCGGCAGAGAGGAGTTTTCGCGCGGCGTCATGTACGATTTCTCCGCACTTTCCAGGGAGTCCCGAAAGTCGGAAAACCTTTTCCCCGCCGAATATCCCATAATACCCGCAGGAGACAGGCTCACGCCTTCCACCGACGCGTTCGATTTCTTCGGCCCCGACGGCGAAGTTGGCATCGATGCCTCTCCGCGCCGCAACGGCGTGGTGCTTCACGGCATCATGGCAGCTGTCAGGAGTGCCGGCGACCTCGACGGCGCCGTACGCGAGGCGGTACTGCAAGGCAAACTCGACTCCGCCCAGGCCGAAGACGCCGCGGCGCTGCTGTCGAAACGCATCGCCGCGCATCCGGAATTCTTCGGCGGAGGCGGTTATAACGAGGTTTCCATAATAGCCCCGGACGGTTCTGACCACCGCCCCGACAGGGTGATTGAAACTGGAGGCAAAGTCATGGTCATTGACTATAAATTCGCAAAACCCACAGCCGAACACCGCCGTCAGGTGCGCGGGTATATGGACCTTTACCGGAGCATGGGCTACCGGGATGTCGAAGGCTGCCTCTGGTATGTCTTCCCCGACAGGATAGAGGCAGTGGAGTAGCCGTTATTGGGAGGAATTGTTTATTTTTGCATGATTTATGGGTAGCGACGATTTCACACGGCTTGAACTGAGTTTGCCTGCGGCACAGGCGAACTACCGCTATTTCCGTTCCCTGCTCGAGCCCGAGACCAGGCTACTGGTGCTGGTCAAGGCCAATGCATACGGGCACGGTGCCGTTGAATTCGCCAGCATGATGCAGCAGGCCGGAGCCAATTACCTGGCAGTGGCGATGCCGGTGGAGGGCATAGAACTCCGCAAGGCCGGTATCTCCATGCCCGTCCTGGTGCTCACTTCCGGCACCGATTTCTTCGAAGAGATGGTGGATTACCGCCTGGAGCCATCCATTCCCAATCTTTCCACGCTCAAGATGCTGGTGGACGTGCTGAGCAAACGCGGAATCACCGGCTTCCCCATCCATATCAAGCTCGACACCGGCATGCACCGCCTCGGTTTCATGACAGACGAACTGCCGCAGCTGTTCAGTTTCCTTTCAGGCTGCACCCAGGTGCGCGTGGTATCCTGCTTCTCGCATCTCGCGGCAGCGGAAGACCCCGAAGCGGACGATTTCACCCTGGGGCAGATAAGGCTGTTCGAGCAGAACGCGACGGCGCTCGGGAAAGCCCTGGGATACAAGCCCATGTGGCACATCCTCAACTCCGCCGGAATCGAACGCTTCCCGCAGTATCAGTGGGATATGGTGCGCCTTGGAATAGGCATCTACGGAATCAGCGCGCTGCCCGGCGTGCATCTGGAGCCGGTCGCTTCGCTAAAGGTCAAAGTGCTGCAGGTCAAGCATCTGCAACAGTCGGACGGCAGCATAGGCTACGGCCGGAGGGGCAGCATTGCGGCAGGAGGCACCACCATTGCCACCATCCCCTGCGGCTATGCCGACGGGCTCGACAGGCACCTTGGCAGGGGGAACGCTTCGTTCGAGATCAACGGCCACCGCGCCCCCACCATCGGCAACATCTGCATGGACATGTGCATGCTCGACGTCACCGGCATCCCCTGCAAGGTAGGCGACACCGTCACCATTTTCGGTGACGATCCCACCGTCACGGAACTTGCCGAAAAGCTCGGCACCATCCCGTACGAAATCCTCACCGGCGTACCGAGGCGTATCGAAAGGATTATTGTGAGAAAGTAAGGTCGCCGTCTTCGCGCTTTTCCACCAGCACTTCCAGCAGAAGGGTGCCTTTTTCGAGCGGCACCAGATAGAACTCTTCGCATTCAGCGGGCACGAGCGCAGCTTCCCCCTCCTTCAGTTTCAAGCGGTCAGTGCCGCCCTCCCCTGAGGACTGGAGGGCCATGGAGCCGCGGGCACAAACGTAGGCCACACAGGATCCGGCCTCTCCGGCGGTTATCTTAAGGGCCTCTTCAAGGTCGATCACATTGCACGAGAACTGGGGCAGATGCGCCATCCGCACCACGTTCGCCGGGTCTTCGGGACGGCGGTCCTCCAGGCTGAATCCCATCAGGTTCTCGGCGGGGAACCTTTCGTAGGAGATGAAATCGAGGGCGTCGGCCAGCCCCAGGGAAATGCCCAGGGATTCGTCTTCGGGAAGGGCCTGGCCCCAGCCGCAGAGCCTGAAATCAAGGGCCGAAGATTCACTTATCTCTATCACTGAAAGATTTCCGCGCAGGGCATGGGGGATCCCCGGCGGGATGTGGAAATACTGCCCCGCCTTGACGGGCACGACGTTCATGAAAGGCTCGGGATTTCCTTCGGCGCAGGCCGAGAAGAACACGGCGGCCTCCACTTTTTTCCTGAAACCCAGGAGCAGGCTGGAGCCCGGCGCCGCAGTCTGCACGTACCAGAGTTTTTCCTTCCCGAGGGAGTCGTAGCGCGCCCTTGCGTCTTCGTCGGAGGGGCACACTGTGAGGGGCATCGCCCCGTTTACCCGAAGCATCTTTATCTGGAAGGGAAACTGCCTGCCGTACCAGTCGAACACATCGTCCCCCACCACGCGGTCGAGATAGGTTTCCATTATTTCGCCCAGGGCGTTGCCCGCGAGCCATCCGTCCCTCACCGCAGTGTCGCGCCAACCCAGGTCGGCAAGCATCCATTCCTCTTTCCCCCAGGGGAACAAGTCTTCCACCGGGCAAAGCCGGAAGGGATACAATTTCTTTTCTTCTTCCATTATTTTCGCTATATTTACGAACGCGAAGATACTTATTTTTTCGGTATGAAAGGAATCTACATTTTTCTTGCGGACGGCTTCGAGGACGTAGAGGCCCTCGGCACCAACGACGTCCTGCGCAGGGCGGGTCTCAGGAGCGAACTCGTCGCAATCGGCGAAGAACCCTTCGTGTGCTCGTCGCACGGGGTAACCGTAGGCGCTGACAGCTGCCTGGAGTTCCTGGATCCCAGCCATGAAGGCACCACTGAAAAAGACGTGCTCATATTCCCCGGAGGCATGCCCGGCACCCGCAACCTGGCAGCCTGCAAGCCCCTCATGAAGCTGATGCAGGACCATTACGACGCCGGAGGCACCGTAGCCTGCATCTGCGCGGCGCCCGGCCTGGTGCTCACGCAGCTGAAGGGCATAGAGGGCAGCACAGTCACCTGTTTCGACGGTTTCGAAAAGGAGCTGGAGGCGGCCTCGCTCAGGTTCGAACCGCGTGCAGCCGTAACCTCAGGGCGGGTCATCACCGGCCGCAGCGCCGGCCATGCCCTCGCCTTCGCCCTTGAGATAGTCGCCAAGGTCCGTCCCGAAAAGTACGACGAGGTGCATCACCATCTCTACCTTGAAACCGCCGTGTAATGGACGAGAGAATAGACAAATACCTGTGGTGCATCCGCGCCTTCAAGACCAGGAGCGAGGCCACCGAGGCCTGTCACGGCAACAAGGTGCAGCTGAACGGGGTCAACGCCAAACCGTCCAAGCTGGTCAAGCCCGGCGACGAGATTTCGGTCCGCCGCGGCCCTGCGCTCATCAGCTACCGTGTCAGGCAGGGGCTCGACCACAGGGTGGGGGCCGCCCTGGTCGCGGATTATGCCGAGAACATCACCCCCGAGAGCGAGCTTGCGAAGCTCCACGCTCCCGCCGAGACCTTCTTCGTCCGCCGCGACAGGGGCGCCGGCCGGCCTACGAAAAAGGACCGCCGCACCCTGGATGCCCTGTGGGACGAGCTGGACGGAGAATAGCGGGCAAAAGAAAAGCGCCCGTTATTCGAGCGCTTCTCCTTCAAGATTCAGAAATTCATACTGCAGGATGGAGTTGGCCGAGCTTTCGACCAGCTTCAGTTTGCATCTGTACTTGCGCCGCCACTTTGCGACGAACGAGTTCCACCCGCGTGACAGATAGGCCCCGAGAATGGGGCTGGTGCGAAGCATGAGGGACCTGACGCCCTTGTCGATGACGAAATACGACAGCTTGCGCTCTATCTGCTCGTCGATTATGACCGTCGAGGCGATCTTGCCCGTGCCGTGGCAGAGGGGACATTGCTCGGAAGTGTTGATTTCCGTAGCCGGACGGATACGCTGGCGGGTAATCTGCATGAGGCCGAACTTGGTCAGCGGCAGCACGTTGTGCTTCGCCCTGTCTCCCTCCATCTGCGCCTGCATATATTTGAACAGGGCATTCCGGTGATCTACGTTCTCCATGTCGATGAAGTCGACGATGATGATGCCACCCATATCGCGCAGCCTGAGCTGACGCGCAATTTCCTCGGCTGCGAGCTTGTTGACCTCGAAGGTGTTTTCCTCCTGATCGGTCGTTTTAGCCCGTGTGCCGCTGTTCACATCCACTACGTTGAGGGCTTCGGTGCTTTCTATGACCAGGTACGCGCCCTGTTTCATGGGCACTACCTTTCCGAAGGATCCCTTGATCTGCCGGGTTACTTCGAAATGGTCGAAGATGGGCTCCCGGCCGTCGTAGAGATGGACAATTTTTTCCTGTTCGGGGAGAATCAGGGAAATGTACTTCCGGATTTCCTCGCAGGTGTTGGCGTCGTTCACGTAAATACCTGTGAACGAGTCGTTCAGTAGGTCCCGAAGGACCGTGGTGGTCTTGGAGTACTCGGTGAACAGGAGTTCGACTCCCTTGTTCTTGGCGATTTTCTGCCAGGAGCCTTCCCACTTTTCGATGAGGGACTTGGTCTCCGCCACCAGCACCGAGGCGTTCTTGCCTTCGGCGGCGGTGCGGATGATGGCCCCGTAGTTGCGCGGGAGTATGCTCTTCACCAGGGTCTCCAGTCTTCTCTTTTCTTCGTGAGAGGAGATTTTCTGGGAGACGCTTACCTTTTCGGCGAAAGGCAGCAGTACGATGTTGCGTCCTGCCAATGAAATTTCCGCAGTGAGCCTGGAGCCCTTCGTGGAAATCGGTTCCTTGACAATCTGCACCACCACCATCTGGCCGGCCTTGAGGTTGTCCTCGATGCGCCCCTCCTTCTCCAGCGGCTTGCCGAGCTTGATGCCGGCATAAAGGCTGCGGAGGTTCCTGTTGGGGTTGCTCTCCCGGACGAACTGGTCGTAGGCCCCGAAATAGAGGCCCAGGTCGAGATAGTGGATGAATGCTTCCTTGCTGTCACCTATGTCCACGAAAGCGGCATTCAGGGAAGGGAGTATCTTCTTGACCCTGCCAAGATATACGTCCCCCACGGAGAAACTGTGGCCCTGGCTCGACTCGTTGTTGTACTCGATAAGCCTGTGGTTTTCCATCAGGGCTATCTTGACTTCTTTCGGCGAGACGTCGACCACAAGGTTCTTTTCCTGTGCTTTCTGGTCTTCCATTGGATTATTCTGGACAGTTGTTCACTTATTAAAAGAGGCTCGCCGGATCCCCCGTACGAGCCTCCCTCGACAATTATTTCTTCTTATGTCTGTTGAGGCGCAAGCGCTTTTTACGCTTGTGCGTCGACATTTTATGTCTCTTTCTCTTCTTTCCGCTAGGCATGTTGAATGAGTATTAATTATTTCTTAAGATCGGCAATGAAAACCTTGGCAGGCTTGAAGGCCGGAACATCGTGTGCAGGAATCACAAGGGTAGTCTTGGCGGTGATATTGCGGGCGGCCTTCTGGGCGCGATGCTTTACAATGAAACTGCCAAAGCCACGAAGATAAACCGGGTTGCCTTTTGCGAGGGATTTCTTGATGGACTCCATGAAGGCTTCAACCACTGATTGAACCTGAATTTTCTCGATGCCGGTCTGCTTGGCGATCTCGTTTACGATTTCAGCTTTTGTCATGATTTTAGAGTTTTATTATTGCGTTATAATTGCGTTCTTTCAATTTTGGAGCACAAAAGTAGATATAATTTTTTAATAATCAAACCTCTACGATGAGTTTTTCTGAATCTTTTGCAGTGGCACGGAGATTGACTATATTTGGAACACGGGGGAATACTGCCCCTATACTGACAATTTGACAGAGATATATGAAAGAAAACAAAGAATATGCATTCCCGGCGGGAGCCGAAGTCAGCATCATCCCGGTCATGCAGGGTGAAGAGATAAGGGAAGTCAACGATTCCGAACTCCCCGATACCCTGCCGATCCTGGCACTCCGGAACGCCGTCCTGTTCCCCAATGCGGTATTCCCGGTGACCATAGGCAGGGAGAAGAGCATCAGGCTCATCAAGGAAGCCGAATCCCACGGTTTCTTCGTAGGCTGCGTGCCCCAGACGGACGTCACCATCGAAGACCCGAAAGAGAAGGACCTTTACCCCTACGGCACCGTAGCCAAGATAATCAAGAGCCTCGAGATGCCGGACGGCACCATCACAGCCATACTCCAGGGCATCAAGCGTTTCTCGCTCGACGCCATCCTCGATTACGAACCCTTCCTCACTGCCAGGATCCACTATCTCGACGACTATCTGGCAGACAAGGACAGCGCCACCGTCAAGGCCATAGCCGACTCCCTCAAGGACAACGCCATCCAGATCGTGCGCAACACCTCCATGGCCTCGCGCGAGGCCATAGCGGCCATCAGGAGCATCTCCGACTTCAAATTCCTGGTGAATTTCATCGCCACCACGGTAGAGGTTGACGACTTCTCCGACAAGATAGAGCTCCTTCAGTACGACGACATCCGTGCACGCGCAATGAAGCTCCTGAGCCTGCTCAACATGGAAATAGAGCTTTCCAAGATCAAGCAGGACATCAACCAGAAAGTCAAGAGCGAAATCGACCAGCAGCAGAGGGAATACTACCTCAACAACCAGCTCAAGACCATTCAGGAAGAGCTCGGAATGGACGAAGGCGAAGACTACGACAAACTCAAGGAGCGCGCGGCCAAGAAGAAATGGTCCAAGGAAACGGGCGAAGCCTTCGAGAAAGAGCTGAACCGCCTGCAGAAATACTCCCCCAACTCCCCCGACTACAGCGTGCAGTACAATTACCTTGACTTCATGCTCAACCTGCCGTGGGACGAGATGTCCGAAGACAACCTCGACCTTTCCCATGCCCAGAAGGTGCTGGACGAAGACCATTACGGCCTCGAGACGGTCAAGGACAGGATTATCGAGTACCTTGCGGTGCTCAAGCTCAAGGGCAACATGAAGTCGCCCATCCTCTGCCTCTACGGCCCTCCGGGGGTCGGCAAGACCAGTCTCGGCAAGAGCGTGGCCAAGGCCCTCGGGCGCAAGTACGAGCGCATCTCCCTGGGCGGCCTGCACGACGAGGCGGAGATTCGCGGCCACCGCAAAACCTACATCGGTGCCCTTCCGGGCCGCATCCTGAACGCCATCGCACGTGCCGGCACCTCCAATCCGGTGATAGTGCTGGACGAGATTGACAAGGTGGGAGCCGATTACAAGGGCGATCCGTCCTCCGCGCTGCTGGAAGCCCTCGACCCAGAACAGAACGCCACCTTCCACGACAACTACCTCGACCTTGACTACGACCTCTCGCACGTCCTGTTCATCACCACTGCGAACGGCATCTCCAGCATCCAGCCGGCGCTCCTGGACAGGATGGAGGTAATCAACGTCACAGGCTATCTGGCCGAGGAAAAGGCCGAGATCGCAAAGCACTTCCTGATGCCCAAGCAGCTGGAGGCCCACGGTCTCGGGCGCGACGACCTCAAGATCGAACCTTCCGCCGTACGCGAGATAATCGACCAGTATACCCACGAATCCGGTGTCCGCGGCCTCGAAAAGCAGATTGCCAAGATTGCCCGCGTCACCGCCAAGAAGATAGCGCTCGGCCAGGAGCATCCCTCCGAAATCAAGATCGAGCATCTCAAGGAGTATCTGGGCCTGCCCACCGCCTTCCACGACAAGCAGAAGGGCAACGAAGGCCCGGGCGTGGTCACCGGACTGGCCTGGACGGAACTGGGCGGGGAGATTCTCTTCGTGGAGAGCAGCGTCTCCGGAGGCAAGGGTGTGCTCACCATGACCGGCAACCTGGGAGACGTCATGAAGGAATCCGCCACCATCGCCTACCAGTACATCAAGGCGCATCCCGAAATGGTCAGGATGACCAGCGAGCAGTTCGCCGCCAAGGATGTCCACGTGCACGTTCCGGAGGGCGCGGTCCCGAAGGACGGTCCTTCGGCCGGCATCACCATGGTATCCTCCATGGTATCGGCCTACAGGGGCGAGGCTGTTAAGAAGGGTATCGCCATGACAGGCGAAATGACCCTGCGCGGCAGGGTGCTTCCCGTGGGAGGCCTCAAGGAAAAGGTGCTCGCGGCCAAGCGCGCCGGGGTTCACACCATCCTCCTCAGCGAACAGAACCGCCGCGACATCGAGGACATCAAGGAAATCTACGTGAAAGGCCTCGATTTCGTGTATGTCAAGGAAATAAAGGACGTCATCGACTTCATCTTCGAGAAATGAACGTAAAGATAGAAGAATCCTGGCGACAGGCCCTGCAGAGTGAGTTCGACAAGCCTTACTTTGCGGGGCTTGTCTCTTATCTCCATGCCGAAAAGGAAAAGGGACAGACCATCTATCCCCCGGGAAGCCGCATTTTCAGGGCCTTCGAGCTCACTCCGGTGCAGGATGTCAAAGTGGTTATCCTGGGTCAGGACCCGTATCATAATCCCGGTCAGGCGATGGGCCTGAGCTTCTCGGTGCCCGACGGAATGCCCGCTCCCCCGTCGCTCGTGAACATCTATAAGGAAATAGAGAGCGACCTGGGCATCAGGATGGGCAGGACCTACAACCTCGAGCCCTGGGCCAGACAGGGCGTGCTGCTGCTGAACTCTATCCTCACGGTGCGCGCCGGACAGGCCGCATCGCACGAAAGGATAGGATGGGAAGAATTCACCGACGCCGTCATAAAATACATCTCCGACAACTGCGACGGAGTGGTATTCATGCTCTGGGGGAACTACGCCAGGGGCAAGGCTCCGCTGATCGATGCCCGCAAGCATCTGGTGCTCCAGGCAGCGCATCCGTCCCCCCTCGCCCGCGGCGCGTTTTTTGGATGCAGACATTTCTCGAAAGCAAATAATTTTCTTACCTTTAAAGGCAAAACACCTGTAAATTGGCAACTGTAGCTTTATTTCCGGGATCCTTCGATCCCTTTACCGCCGGCCATCTGAACATCCTGCAGAGGGCGCTCACCATGTTCGACGAAGTGGTTGTGGCCATAGGCGTCAACCAGGACAAGAGAGGTTTCTTTACGACCGAGCAGAAAGTGGACATCATCAAGCAGGCCACCAAGGGGCTCAGCGGCGTGAGGGTAATCCACTACGAAGGCCTCACCGCCGACGCCTGCAAAGAGCTGGGAATCAAGCATATAGTCCGTGGCGTAAGAAACTTCATGGACTTCGAGACCGAGCAGAGCAACGCCGATGCGAACCGCCGGCTCAATCCCGATGTCGACACCATCATCATCCCTACCGCACAGGAGTTCTCGCACATTTCGTCCAGCGCGGTACGCGACATTATCCGCCACGGAGGAGACACCAGCACTTTCATGCCCAAGGGCGTCAATCTCCCGAAGATCAATGTTTAAGAAGATCCTGCTGTTTCTCTGTCTGCTGCCCGGAGCCATCCTCTCCGCGAGCGGCCAGGACCGCTATGAGAAGCTGGACAGCCTCATGGAGGTCTACGTGCGGAGCATCCGCACCGAAGACGAGGACAGCAAGGCGGGCGAAGCCGACTACATGATAGGCGCCGCCTCCGATTCCGCCACCAGGCAGCACATCGCCCTGTGGCTCTTCGACTATTATAAGGAATCGCGCGTAATGGGCGAGGAAGCGGTCGCCATCCACATCTACGACAGGTGGTTCGCCGACGGCACCGTGCCGATGCGCAGCGAATTCGACGAAATGGACGCCAAGCTCTTCGCCGACTTCAACAGGAGTTCCCTGATAGGCATGCAGGCGCCCAAAATCAGCCTTTTCAAGCCGTGCAGAGGGCGCAGAACCGTTCCCGAAGACGGCAAGGCCTCGATGCTCTGGTTCTTCGACACTTCCTGCGGGAAGTGCAGGGTGGAGGCGGAAGTGCTTCCGTCCGTACTGGAAAAGGAGGCTGTCCTTCCCGTCACGTTCTATGCCGTATACGCCGGTCAGGACAGGAAGGCATGGAGACAGTTCCGCCGCAGCTTCAAGGTAAAGAACCCGCTCGTGAAAGTGGTTCATCTGTGGGATCCCGAAATAGACAGCGACTACCTCCGCCTTTACGGAGTGATATCCACCCCGAAGCTGTACATGGTGTCCTCCAGCGGGGAAATCATAGGGCGGCGGCTGGAAGTCGAGAACCTGCATGAGATGTTCGGCCTCGCAAAGATTATCGAAGACTATTTGGATAATGAATAAATAGAGTTAGATTTGTATTTCCGATACTCCATAATTTTGTTGTAATAATGAAAAAGTTGTTTGTATTCATCGCCGCAAGTTTCGCGGCCCTGAGCCTCAGCGCCCAGGGGAATCCCATGATGCAGGCCCTTCCGAACGACCCCGCAGTCCGCGTCGGCAAGCTTGAGAACGGCCTCACTTACTATATCCGCCACAACGAGCTCCCGAAGGGCAGGGCGGAATTCTATCTCGCCACCAACGCCGGCGGCATTTATGAGACCCCCGACCAGGACGGTCTCGCCCACTTCCTCGAGCACATGTGCTTCAACGGCACCGAGCGCTTCCCCGGAAAGGGCATCCTGAATTATCTCCAGAGCATAGGCGCCGAATTCGGCCGCAACATCAATGCATCCACAGGTTTTGAGGAAACTCAGTACATGCTGAACAACATGCCGGTAGAACGCCCCACCGTGGCAGACTCCTGCATCCTCATCCTCAGCGAGTACGCCCATTACGTCACCAACTCCACCGAGGAGATCGACCTCGAGCGTCCCGTCATCGTAGGTGAGAAGCGCCAGCGCAACACCGCCCAGTGGCGCACCCTCGAGAAGAGCCTCCCCTACTACTTCGGCGACACCAAATACGCCACCTGCACCCTTATCGGCAGCCAGGAGAACCTCGAGACCTTCGATCCCCAGAGCCTCCACAATTTCTACGCTGCCTGGTACCATCCCGACAGGCAGGCAGTCATTGTGGTCGGCGACATCGACCCCGACCGCATCGAGGCCAAGATCAAGGAATACTTCGGCCGCATTCCCAAGTGCGAGAATCCCCAGGCGAAGCCCGAGATTCCCTTCCCGGCCAACAAGGAGCCCTCGATAGGCGTCCTTACCGACCCCGAGGCCACCAGCCCCGTCATTGAAATCGCATGGAAGAGCGAGGCCCAGCCCGAAGAGATGAACGCCACCATCATCGGCCAGCTCAACGACCTCGTGAAGTCGCTTGTCAGCGTCATCATGAGCGAGCGTTTCACCGACATCACCTCCAAGCCCGGCACCCCCTTCATCGACGGAAACTTCAGTGTGACCGACCTGATTTACGAGACCATCGATGCGGCATACGGTGAGGTTACCCTCCGTGAAGACAACATCCTCGAGGGCTTCCGCGCATTCTACACCGAGCTCGAGCGCATGAAGCGCTACGGCTTCACCGCCGACGAATACAAGCGTGCCAAGGCCGAGATCATTTCCTGGCAGGAAGCCGCCGTCGAGCGTGCCGCAACCCGCAAGAACCCCGAATTCATCCGTGAGCTGCTCAACCACTTCTTCGACCAGAAGAGCTATCTCGAGCCCGCCATGAAAAAGCAGATCGTGGAAGCTCTCCTCGGACAGATCGGCGTGGACCAGCTCAACCAGATCGTTCCCCAGCTCATCACCGACGAGAACCTCGTAGTTGTCTACAGCGGTCCTGAAAAGGAAGGTTTCCCCACTCCCACCAAGGAGCAGATTCTCCAGGTCATCGAAGAAGTGAAGGCCTCCGACATCGCTGCACCCGAAGGCGAGGAAGTGGCGGACGAACTGCTCAATGCAGCTGCCCTCAAGGCCGGAAAGGTCAAGAGCACCGCTCCCGCACAGTACGGCGCCACCAAATGGACGCTCAGCAACGGCATCGAGGTTTACCTCCTTCCCACCGAATACCGCAAGGACCAGATCCTCTTCAACCTCTGGCGTGAAGGCGGCCAGACCCTCATCGCCACCGAAGACCTCCCGTCCTTCGACAGCAACGTCATCTCCGTGTTCCAGCAGAATTCCGGTGTCGCCGGCTTCTCCGGAACCCAGCTCAAGAAGATGCTTACCGGCAAGAATGTCGCCATGATGCCCTATGTATCATCGATTACCCACGGAATCTCCGGTTCTTCCGGCAAGAAAGACCTCAAGACCGCATTCGAGCTGATGCACCTCCTTTACACCAATCCGCGCTTCGACGCCGACGAATACCAGGTTGGCATCGACCAGCTCCGCGCCATGCTTCCCGGTCTTGCCGAGAATCCCCAGTACAAGCTCCAGAAGAAGCTCTTCGAAGTGCTGTACGGAGGCAATCCCCGCAACACCATGATT
>JAFZLP010000158.1 GCA_017551405.1 Bacteroidales bacterium | reverse complement strand
TTCTCGAAGTTCTCCATAAAAGATTACGCCCTCATCAAGAAGAAATGGCTTGAGCTTGAGGAGATGGCCCGTGGCCGCTGTCATTCTGAAGAGGAACTTGAGGTGGTCTGGAAGGCCTTCGATTTCGCCAACCGCGCCCACCGGCACGTCCGCCGCCGTTCCGGGGAGCCCTACATCATCCATCCGATAGAGGTAGCGCAGATCGTGATCGGCGAGATCGGGCTCGGTTACAAGAGCATCTCCGCCGCCCTCCTGCACGATGTCGTGGAAGACACGGCATACACCATAGAAGACATCAGGGCTCAGTTCGGCGACAAGATCGCCACCCTGGTGGACGGGCTCACCAAGATCAAGACCGTGCTCGACAACCAGGACCGCCAGGGCGGCGCCGACATCGAAAGCAACCAGGCCGAGAATCTCAAGCGCATCCTGCTCACCCTGAACGACGACGTGAGGGTGGCGCTGATAAAGCTGGCCGACCGCCTCCACAACTGCCGCACCATCGAGTTCATGCCCGAGCACAAGCGCGACAAGATCCTCTCCGAGACCATGTTCATCTTCATCCCACTGGCCCACAGGCTGGGCCTGTACGGGATCAAGACAGAAATGGAGAACATCTGGCTGCGGTACAAGGAGCCTGATGCTTACAATGACATTTCCGAGCGGATCAGCCGCAACGTCGCCCTTCGCGACAGGGAGATTGACAGTTTCATATCCCCCATCGAGGGCGCCCTGAAGCGGGCTGACCTTCAGTTCGAAATCAGAAAACGCATCAAGTCGCCCTATTCCATCTGGTTCAAGATGCGCACAAAGAACGTCCCCTTCGAAGAGATTTACGACCTGTACGCAGTCCGCATCATCTACGAGTCGGACGGCGTTTCCCTCGACAAGGAGCGCGCAATAGCCTTCAACATCTACTCCATACTCGGAAGCCTCTACGGCCAGAGGCAGGACCGCTACCGCGACTGGATATCATCTCCCAAGAGCAACGGCTACGAGGCCCTGCACTGCACGCTCATGAGCCATTCCGGCTTCTGGGTGGAAGTGCAGATACGGTCCAGGCGCATGAACGACATAGCGGAACGGGGTATCGCCGCGCACTGGGCCTACAAGAACAACGGCTACATCTCCGAGAACGACTCCGCCATGGACAGCTGGCTCGCCAAGGTGCAGGAAATCCTGCAGAGCAAGGACGCCAACACCATGGAGCTCCTGGATATCATCCACAAGGACCTGGTGACCACCGACATAGTGGTGTTTACCCCGAAAGGCCAGCAGAAGAGCATACAGGCCGGGGCCACCGCACTCGACTTCGCCTACCTCATCCACACCCATATCGGAAACAGCGCCATAGCCGCAAAGGTCAACATGAAGCTGGTGCCGCTGTCGCACGTGCTCCGGACCGGCGACCAGGTTGAGATAATCACCGCCGAAAGCGGCCGCCCGAAGATAGAATGGCTGCATTTCCTCCAGACCCGGCATGCCCGGAACGTGGTGATGGATTATTTCAGGAGCGACAGGGACAATATCGTCAAACGCGGCGAGAACATTTACAACAGCCACCTGAATGCGGCCGGAATCACACCCGGGTACGACATTCTCCGCAAGTTCCTGGATTACGCGCAGCTGAACGACCAGATGGAGCTGTTTTTCCGGATAGGGCTCGGGATAATCGACCAGAAGGATTTCGGCAACGTCCTGAAGAGCATGGACATAAAGACCATGCAGAACGGCAAGTACGTCCTGGCCGACTGCTGCAGGCCGATTCCAGGCGAGCCCATGATCGGTTTCCTCGGGGATGACGGTATAATTATTGTTCACAAGAAATCCTGTCCGGTGGCCGAGAACATGGCCAGCAAGCACGGCAACCGCCTGGTGGCCGTACCCGAAATGACAATCACCGAAAGGGAATTCCCTGTCAGGGTCTCCATCAGGGGAATAGACCGCGTGGGGCTGCTAAATACCATCACGCAGACCATCTCCCTGAACATGGGCCTGAACATCCAGGAGATACACCTGGGCGGCAAGGACGGCGTTTTCGAAGGGTTTATTCAACTGCTGGTCAGGGACAAGAAGGGCCTCGAATCCATGATTATGGCCCTCCGCAAGATAGAAGGCATCACCGAGATAGTAAGGACGGACATATGAAAAAGAACAGTTTCCTCCCCCTGATTGCCAGCGCCCTGGTGCTGATCCCGATGTTGTTCTCGCACTCCTGCGCGAACACCACCCAGGCTCCATCCGGCGGCAAAAAGGACACCATACCTCCCCTCATCGTCAATATCGAGCCCCTTCCGGGGGCGCTGAACTTCCCTCTCGAGAAAGGGAGGATAGTCTTCACCTTCAACGAATACGTCAAGATAGACAAGGCCCAGAACATCTTTCTTTCCCCTCCACAGGCCAAGCGCCCGAAGAGCAGGATCAAGGGCAAAAGCCTCATAGTGGAGTTCGAAGAACCGCTTTCGCCCAACACCACCTACACCCTCGACCTCAACGACGCGGTCTCGGACAACAACGAAAACAACAAGTTCCCCGGATTCACATTCGTGTTTTCCACCGGTGAAACCATCGACACCATGTTCACCACAGGTGTCGTCCTGGACTGCAACACCCTGGCTCCCGTGGAGGGAGCTACTGTAATGCTGTACAGGGACCACTCCGATTCGGCGATATTCCTGCGCCGTCCCGATGCAGCCGCCAAGACCGACAAATGGGGCTATTTCGTGCTTTCATACCTGAGGGACACAGCGTACAGGCTGTATGCCTTGAAGGATGCGTCCAACAACAACATCTACAATCCGGAAGAAGATCTCATAGCATTCAGCGACAGCATCATGCAGCCTGTATGGGCGGTGGGCGACACCATTCCCGAGCTGCTCAAATATGACATGACCGATACCCTCGGCTGCGAGGCCCGCCGGGTCGCTCACACGCTGCTCCTTTTCCGCGAAAAGCCCACGCAGCAGTACATCAAGGACAAGGCCCGCACCGGCCTGCGTTCGGCCTACGTGAGCTTTCATGCCCCCTATGCCTGGATCGACTCCCTTTGGTTCGGCGGCTTTACGGCCGACGAGGTCATCTCCCAGTTCAACAGCACCCAGGACAGCCTGGAACTGTGGCTCAACTCCAGGCAGGACTTCCCCGACACCCTGCACCTGTTCATGAATTACCGGAGGACCGACTCCCTGGGCATCCTCACCCCAAAACTGGAGCATCTCAAGCTTCCGCTCGAGCCCGAACTCAAGAAGAAGTATTCCAGAAGGAACAGGCGCAACCTGGAACACGAAGACACCATCTGCGTGTACAAGCTCAGCGCCACTGCTGAACGCATCGAGCAGTACGGTTTCGAGCTGGAGTTCAAGTCTCCCATTATATACGAGAATTTCGACTCCCTGGTCTTCCGCAACGTCAATCCCAAGCAGAAGGAAGCATTCGGGACATTCAAGGTAACAAGGGACAGCACCAACCTCAGGCGTTATACCATAATGCCCGTGGAAGAACTGCATAAGGGTTACGAGTACTTCCTGAAAGTCCCCCAGGGCGCTTTCAGGGACATAGACGGTTTCTATTCAGACAGCACCGAAGTGAAGGTTTCCCTTCCCACCGACGAAACCCTGAGTACGCTCAACGCCATTTTCACCGGGGTGGACGGCAAGTACATAGTGGATCTCCTGGACGAGAAGATGACCGGCATCCTGCGCAGTTTCGTCATCAACTCCGACCGCACCCTGGTATTCCCCTACCTCAAGGAGGGCCGCTACTGCCTGAGGATCACTTCGGATATCAACGAAAACTCCGTCGTGGACACCGGCAGCCTGCTGGAACACCGCCAGCCTGAACTCGTGAAGTTCGCCATGTTCTCAGGCGACAAATTCCTGAAAATGCCAAAGTCGGCCGAATTGGACCAGAAAATCGACATTAAAGCCCTGTTTGGAAATGAGTAAGAGGTTGATATCCATATTGTTGGCCCTGTCGTGCGGAATTACTCTCTCCGCTCAGGAAGAGGCGGTTTTCGAAGGTTTTTCCGTCGATTCCGTGGAAGTCATAGAGCCCGAAAAGCCCCTCATCAACGACTACTCCCTCATAGGCGTGAACTTCGGTCCCACAGTTTCCAGGATGCTGTTCAACCCCAACGTGAAACAGGCCTGGCTCTACAACCCGTATTACATGTCCGTGACGTACACCAAGTACATGAAGATGTTCGGCTTTCTACCCTATTTCGGGTTCCAGATAGGCCTCGCATACGGACATGAGGGATACAAGTTCGTGGAGAATCCGAAAACCCACTATCTGCACAGGATAGAAGGTGCCACGGAAGCGAAATACGACATAGTGGAAGTTCCCTTCCTGCTCCACGGCCATGTGGACGGAGAGCATTTCAAGTTCATGATAAACGCCGGGCCATACCTCGCATACAGGCTCGGCATCACCCGTATCGGCAATTACGTTGACGAGGATCTGGTAAACAACTTCACCGACTACGACCGCCGCTGGGATTACGGAGTGTACGCCGGAGTGGGCTTCGCCCTGGTCTTCGACCCTATCGAGCTCCATTTCAACGTAGGCGGTCATGCCTGGTCGTGGGGCAGCATCTACGCCCCGAACTCCAATCCCGGCGATTTCGGCAAATACTATTACCGCTTCGCATACCCCATGGACCTCAATGCGACCGTGGGCGTTCACCTGCAGCTCGGCAAGCGCAGCGGCAAGACTAGCAGGGACCTCAAAAACGAAGCATACGAAATCGTATACGGACATGAAAAGAATAACGGCAATAGCAGGTAAGGTCCTCATCGGCCCGGGGCAGCCCATAGTCGTTCAGACCATGTGCAACACCCACACCGCCGACGTGGACGCAACGGTGCAGCAGTGCAGGCGGCTCGCGGCTGCAGGCGCACAGCTAATCCGCATCACAGTTCCCGGAATGCAGGACGTGGAGAGTTTCAGCCGCATCAAGGCCTCGCTCCGCTCGCAGGGCATTGACACTCCGCTGGTTGCGGACATACATTTCTCTTCGCAGACGGCCATCGCCATGGCCGCGATAGCGGAGAAGGTACGCATCAACCCAGGCAATTTCCATCCCGACCATGCTGAAGCCTGCGCTCAGTTTGCGCGCTTCCTGGACGTCTGCCGCGAGCACGGCACCGCCGTCCGCGTCGGAGTCAACCACGGGTCGCTCGGAAGCTACATCACCGGCCTTTACGGCAACACGCCCATAGGCATGGCCAAGGCGGCCATGGAATGGCTGGAAATGTGCCTTGAAAAGGACTTCCTCAACGTGGTGGTGTCGCTCAAGAGCAGCAACACCGTAGTGATGGTGGAAGCATACCGCCTGCTCGAGCAGATGATGGAAGAGCGTGGCGTGGTGTTCCCCCTCCATGTGGGCGTCACCGAAGCAGGAAACGGGGATTCCGGCCGCATCAAGTCATGCATAGGCTGCGCCTCCCTGCTCTCGCAGGGCATTGGCAACACCGTCAGGGTTTCGCTCACCGAAGACCCCGAAGCCGAGCTGCCGGTCGCCGCATACCTTGCGGAACGTTACGGCGAACGCCTGAAGTCCTCCCTGGAATCTTCTTCCGTCAAGGAAGGCACGGTCACCGCGGTTTATGACGCGCCTTCGCGCGAACGCCTCATCCTGGACGCAACCTGCGACTGGGGCCCGGCCCTGCTGGGCAGGGAGATCGACGAACTGGTCATCACCGGGAAATGCGGCGGCGAAGTGATATCTCCCGAACTGGCCGGCTACCTTTCCGACGAGATACTCCAGGGTGCCCGCAGGCGTTTCTACAAGCCTGAATACATCGCCTGCCCCGGCTGCGGCCGCACCATGTATGACCTGCAGAAGGCCTTCGAAGAGGTGAAGGCCCGCACCGCCGGCCTCAAAGGGCTTGTGATAGCCGTCATGGGCTGCATCGTGAACGGCCCGGGAGAGATGGCCGATGCCGACTGGGGATATGTCGGGGAAGGTGGCGGCAAGGTCTCAATCTACAAAAAAAACGTACCTGTAATGAGGCACGTTCCGGAAGGCGAGGCTCCGCAGAAACTGCTGGAACTGATTACGGCAGATTCGCTATGACGCTGTCGATGGCGCGCACCGAGTCCCCCACCTTTACCTTAATCTCGGCGTCCAGCGGAAGGAAGATGTCGAGCCTGGAGCCGAATTTGATGATGCCGCACTGATCCCCGGCACTCACTTCGCTCCCCTCTTGCGAATAACAGACTATACGGCGTGCGAAGGTGCCCGCAATCTGGCGGAAAAGCACCTCCTGGCCGTCTTCGTTGCGGATTACCGTAGTGGTGTGCTCGTTGTCTTCGGACGCCTTGGGCCTGAAAGCCAGCAAGTGCTTTCC
>JAFZLP010000157.1 GCA_017551405.1 Bacteroidales bacterium | reverse complement strand
CCGAAGAAGCTCAGCGCGAAGACTACCAGCAGCAGGAACAGGAAGATATTGAATATTGCGTTGGTGGACAGCTCATTGAGCTTGTTGCCTCCGAATATGAGCGTGATGCCCACGCCCAGCACCAGATAGATTACGATTATGCTCACACCGTACAGGATGGCGTCCCTGCGGCTCCTGCGCTTGTCTTCGGAGCGGTGCATGAAGAAGCTCACCGTCATGGGGATGATGGGCCAGATGCAGGGCATGAGGATGGCGAGAAGGCCGCCCAGGAAGCCCATGAGCAGCAGATACCAGATGCTGCGCCCCTCACCGGAAGCCCCTTTCGTGATAGCCTGGATCTTGTCGGCGACAGGCTCCCAGAGCCCGCCCTGAGCCAATTCGGCGGCTTCGCCTCCGGCCAGGGCCGGAGTATCGGGAGCCGCAGCATTCCGCGCCGCGCCCACCGCCGGACTGGTGCCGCTCTCCACGAAGTCTACGCTGGTGGGAGGAAGGCAGTTCCGGTCATTGCAGGCGCCGTATTCGAGATATGCCTCAATTTTGTACTCAGGCTTGGTGAAACGCACTTTCTGGACAAAGCTGACGGCGTTTTCGAAATAGCGCAGCTTCATGCCGAACACCTCGTCAAATTTGTCGATTTCGTCGCCTTCGGCAGTCAGCCCGCCGTCGAGCTCCACCCCCTCGAGCGACTCGGCATTGAAGGATGCGGAAGTGGGGCCGTCATCTCCCAGACCGGTGGAATACACATGCCATCCGGGATCGATGGTGCCGGTAAATACGATTCTGCCCGTTTCGGTGCCGTCCTTCTCGAGTGCGGCCTTGAATTTTACGGGCTCCAGGATCTGCGCGAAGGCAGTTCCCGACACGATGAGGGACAAAAAAACAGCGGATATGAGGTTCCTGACTTTCATATCCGCAAAGATAACCAAATTACTTTACTATCGGAAGCTTGCCAGCGACTTCAGGTTCTCTTCCGCCGCTATTTTATCGATGATGGCGCATACCAGCTTGAAGGTGCGGGAATCCTCCGTGTAAACCGCGGGAGTGATGAAGCTCACCCTGCCCTGCCGCTTGAGTTTCTGGGCGGTCGCCTTCTTCTTGTGGTTCGCCGGGTCATAAACCGCGATGGGATTGCCCCCGAACATGCCCACGATCTTCATGCACGGGATATCGGTTTCCCCGTCCCCGAAATAGAGCATGTGCGTGAAGGGGATGCGTTTTTTGTCGTCGGCCTTGCTCTCGTTCACCTTCTTGGTGTCGTGCTGGCTGAAGATGCCCTTTGATATCTTGAAGATGAACTGAGTCTTTGCGGTATGGTCCACCGCGATGCCGGGCCACTCGGCCTCGCCGTTTTCGCCGTAGATGAAAGTGCCGGCGTAGATGTGCTTGAACTCTCCGGCAATGGGAGATCCCTCTATGATTTCCTTGAGCCCCGAGGAGTTGATGTAATGCTCCACCTTCACGCCGCGCGACTTGCCGTAGTCATTCACGAGCGCGAACCACTCGCGCACGCCCGGGAACAGTTCTATATCCTTGCCGAATTCGCGGAACGATTCGCGGCGCAGCCGTATGCCGTTCCTGCGGGCTTCGTCGAACATCAGCTTCATGTAGGAGAGTACGTTGCTGGCATCCTGCCCGACGGCTATTCCGTCGCTCATCTGCCAGAACTCCTCTTTTGTCTTTCCGACGGCCTGGATGAACCCGAACTCCTGCATATTGCCGGGAGACAGGGTGCCGTCGAAGTCGTAAATGAGAGCTACAATGGGTTTCTTCATAGTATTTTCACCCCTGATTATTGATTTTCGCCACAAAGATGCAAAAATTTCACCACAATCCTGCCTCATTCGGACTCGCGCGTCGGAAACAGAGTTATTTTTGCGGAAACCAAAAACCAAAGAAAAAGTGAAACATCCCGATTTTAAACCCATTCCCCGCCAGGAACCCGATCCCCATTATCTGGGCAAACTCGAAAAAGTCATCAAGTCTTACTGGAAAGAGAAGGCGATATGCAATTTCGGCGGCAGGGAGTACAGCTATGAAGACCTCGCAGCCAATATAGAAAAGATCCATATCCTCCTTGAAGCCGCAGGCGTAAAGAAAGGCGACAAGGTTACCCTCTGCGCCCGCAACACCGCCGAATGGGCAATCAGCTTCCTCGGCATCAACACCTACGAAGCCGTCACCGTGCCCCTTCTGGCAGACTTCACCCCCGAGAGCATCAACCACCTCGTGGACCATTCCGACTCCGTCGCCCTCCTTGCCGACGAGGACATTTGGAAGACTCTTGACATCACCAAGATGCCTAAGGTCCGCATGGTATTGAACATAACCGACCTGAGCATTTTCTGGACAGATACAGATAAGGTAAAGGAAACCGCCGCCAAGCTCGACGAATGCTTCAAGGCAAAGTTCCCCGCAGGATTCGGCCCCGAAGACGTGCATTATCCCACCGACAACGGGAAGGAGCTTGCAGTCATCAACTATACCTCCGGCACGACCAGCGCCCCCAAGGGTGTCATGCTCCGTTACGAGTGCTTCTCCGCCACCATCGACTACGGCCACAGGTATCTTCCCAACGGCCACGGCGACCGCATTGTCAGCATGCTGCCCATGGGACACATCTACGGACTCACCTATGAGTTCCTCTATCCCCTCTGCGGCGGCGTCTGCGTCTATTATCTCGGCAAGACCCCCAGCCCCTCGCTGCTGCTCAAGGCCATGAAGGAAGTGAAGCCCTACATCGTCATCACCGTTCCCCTTGTAATGGAAAAGGTGTACAAGTCGGGCGTCGCTCCCAAACTCGACAAGATCAAGGCCCTGCTGGCCATTCCCGGCATCAGCAATATCATCTATAAAAAGGCCGGAAAGGCCCTGCTGGAAGCCTTCGGCGGCAACATCCGCTACTTCGTCATGGGTGGTGCAGCCCTCAATCCCAAGGTGGAGAAGGCCTTCAAGAAGATGGCGCTTCCCTACACCGTCGGCTACGGCATGACCGAGGCCGCTCCCCTGCTGGCCTTCCGCTGCTGGTGGGAATACGCTCCCGGCTCCTGCGGGCAGGCAGTCGACTGCGCCGACGTCAAGATCGACTCCGAAGACCCCCATCTCATTGCAGGCGAAATACTTGCAAAGGGCACCAATGTCTGCAGCGGCTACTACAAATATCCCGAGGCCGACTCCGCCGTATTCACCGAAGACGGCTACCTGCATACCGGCGACCTGGGCACCGTGGACTCCAAGGGCAATATCTTCCTGCGCGGCCGCAGCAAGACCATGTTCCTGAGCGCCAACGGACAGAACATCTATCCTGAGGAAGTGGAAGCGGTCATCAACACCTGCAGCTACGTGGCTGAAAGCCTGCTGGTAGACCGCGGCGGCAAGCTCGTAGGCCTGGTCTACCTCGACCAGAAGGCCATCGAAGACGGCGGCCTCGATCCCGAAAGGGTATCCGAGATCCCCGAGGAGATCAAGTACACCGCCAACAAGCATCTTCCCGGATACAGCAAGATCAGCAAAATCGAAGTTGTCACCGTTCCCTTCGAGAAAACCCCGAAGATGAGCATCAAACGCTTCCTGTATTCGTAAAATTATGGCTATATTAGGGGCATGAAACGTATCCTGTCCCTGATTGCCCTCTCAATTCTATGTTTTATAGCCGGAGCGCAGACTCCGGAGCAGACGGGCGGGGTGTACTTTGCATACCCCGCCCCTACTGTTACCCGCTTCCATCCGGCCCCGGCGGGCTTTGAGCCCTTCTATATAAGCCACTACGGCCGTCACGGTTCCAGGTACCTCACCAGCGAAGAAGACTACACCGATTTGCTGTCGCTCTTCAAGGACCGCGGAAACCTCACCGACGAAGGCCGCAAGGTGGCGAAAGAACTCGTCCAGATATGGAAAGAAGCAAAGGGCAAAGCAGGGCAGCTCACTCCCCTGGGTGTCAGGCAGCACAAGGGCATAGCCCTCAGGATGTTCAAGACCTTCCCGGGAGTCTTTCAGGGCAAGGCCGTCGTAAATGCCTACAGCAGCACTTCCGGCCGCTGCATCAAGAGCATGGAGGCCTTCACCGGAGAGCTTGACAGGCTGAATCCGGACCTGGTCGTGAACAGCTCCGCCGATGCGTCCAACATGGATTTCATAGCCCATATCGACGACGCCCACATAGAATTCCTCAAGGGCGCCGGCGCGCCTGCGAGCGTTTCCGGAGAGCGTTTCGCTGCAGCCCTTTTCAAGAATCCCGACGTGGTGAAGGACAAGGAGGGCTTCCTCCGCGCCATGCACGAAGTGGCCTCCGACATGCAGGATGTCCCCATGGACATCAACCTGTTCCGCCTTTTTACCACGGAAGAGCTGAAGGCCCTGCACCACAGCATCAATGAAATGGTGTACCGGTACTACGGAGACGATATCCGCAACCGCGGTTTCGCCGCCACTTCCAGCATTCCGCTGTGGAAAGACATGCTTGAAAGGGCCGATGCCGCCATAAACACCGGAGAAAGCGCCGCCGACCTCCGATTCGGGCACGACCTCTTCCTCATGCATCTGGTCAGTTTCCTCCAGATACCCCACGAGCGCGGAGTCGAGAATGTCATTCCGATGGCCGGGAATCTCCAGATGGTGCTCTACAGGAACAATTCCGGCCACATACTGGCCAAATTCCTCCTCAACGAGAAGGAAATCGCCGTAGGCGCCCCCACGGAGATGTGGCCGTACTATGAATGGGAAGACGTAAAGGCATACTACGAAAAGAGAATTGACAGGCTCGGGGAGCTTCGCCAGCTCTATGCGGTCAACACCATGGTGGGCACCGACATCGCCAGCGTGAAGACCAGCCCCTACTACGGTTCCGGCACCGAAGAACGCGGCCAGACCATCCCCGCCGTCCTGGCCCCCAACGGACAGACCTTCTGGACCCCCCAGACGAGGGACACCGAGCTCAAGGGGGTATCTCCCTTCGTATATTCCGACACCCTGTTCCAGGGCATACGCGCAAGCCATTGGCTTTCAGGTGGATGCACCCAGGACTACGGCTCCTTCACCATTGGATTCATATCCGGCGGCCTGCGTCTTTCGCCGCAGGAAAGGGCCACTTCCTACAGCCATGAGCTGGAAGTGTCCGCCCCCCATTACTACTCAGTCACCCTCCCCGCGGAGCATCTCTTCGCAGAGATGACCGCCACCAGCCACTGCGCCTACTTCCGTATCACCCCTTCCGAAGACGGCCCCGTGCACATAGTGCTCAACCACAACAGCGACGAAAATGAGGGCAACGTGATGATGGATCCGGAGAACCACCTGCTTTACGCCTCCAACCCCATCCACCGCATCTACCAGGGAGACGGCAAGAGCGCCGGGTACAGCGGCCACATCATCCTCTGGTATGAAGGCACCCCGTCCGCCTCTGGCGTAAGGGAAGGTGTCGCATTCGTCACCTTCGACGGAAAGAAGGACACTCCCATCGAATTCTGCGCCGCCACCTCCTTCACCGGCATCAAAGGCGCAAAGCGCAACCTCAACGCCGAAATCGGACCGGAAGGCTTCGAGAAGACGGCGGCCCGGCTCGCCGACATCTGGTGCGAGCGTTTCCACACCATAGAGGTCACCACGGACGACACCGACGCCCGCGACCAGTTCTACGGGGCCCTCTACCGCGCGTCCTTCCTTCCCCGCGAAATCAGCGACTGCGACGGCACCTTCCCCCGCTTCGCCAAAGGCGACATCATCCGGCGCAAAGGCAAACATTATATGGATTTCGCCCTCTGGGATACCTACAGGGCGCTGCATCCGCTGCTCACCATAATCGCCCCCACCCGCGACGGCGAATTCATGCAGAGCCTGGCCGACATGTATTACGAGGGCCTGTGGATGCCCATATATCCCATGTGGAACAGCTTCACCTCCGAAATGACCGGAGACCACGCCACCTCCGTGATAGCCGACGCCTACATCAAGGGCATACGCAATTTCGAGATAGACAAGGCATACGACGGGGTAAGGCAGAACGCCTTCGGAACTCCCGCGAAGTACGCGGACTACGCCGACGGAAAGGGACGCAGGGCTGTCGAGTCCTATTGGCTGAAAGGCTACATCCCCCTCGAAGAAAAGATAGAGGAAGCCTACCATAAGGAAGGCCAGGTCACGCGCACCCTGGAATACGCCTACGACGACTACGCGCTCGCACAGCTCGCCGAAGCCCTGAATAAGCGCTATGATTATCAGGTACTTATGCAAAGGTCGGAGAACTGGCGCAACGTCTATGACGTCTTCAGCGGCTGGATGAACGGCCGCCACGCCGACGGTTCCTTCCTTCCCGCCCCCGACATAACGGTCCCGCAGTCCTGGCTCACCGAAGGTGCCGACATCCACTACAGCTGGTATGTCCCGCAGAATCCCCGGGGCCTCTTCGACGCCATGGGCGGAAAGGAAGTTGCATGCGCCAGGCTCGACATCCTCTTCGACAAAGGCTACTACTGGCACGGCAACGAGCCCTGTCATCACATTCCCTACCTGTACGCCCTCGCCGGCTATCCCGAGAAAACCAGGCAGCGGGTAAAGGAGATACTCAGCAGCAGCTACGCCAACACTCCGGGCGGCCTTCCCGGCAACGAAGACGCCGGCCAGATGAGCGCCTGGTACATCTTCTCGTGCCTGGGATTCTATCCGGTCTGCCCCGCCTCCGGCGAATATGTAGTGGGCGCCCCGGCCTTCCCGAAGGTCACGCTCAACCTCGAGAATGGCCGCAGCTTCACCATCCTTGCAGACGATTCCGCCCCCGAACGCATCACGCTGAAACACAGCGAAATACTCGAGGGCGGAACAATACGGTTAAAGACTAAATAGCCTATTTCAGCAGGCTTTCGCTGCGCGCGATGAACTCTGCGAGGGCCTTGCCCTTAAGCATGCCGTTCGCGAGGAGCGCGAGGTCGATGACCTGGTGCAGCAGCTTCTGCTTTCCGGCGGTGCTGTGGCTCTCCTCGGAAGTCTCCTTGCCTTCGGCATCGGTGCCGGCGGGCTTGTCCACTACCTTCTTGCGGGACTCCCAGATTTTGGCGATGAGGGGATTTTCCATGTTCACCTTGACATTGTAGCTGGCCGGCATCTCACCGTAGAAATTCATGCCTCCGCCGAGCTTGCTCATTTCGGCATAGCGCCTCATGAACTCGCTCTGGGTGATGAGCACAGGAGCTGAATTCTCGCCCAGGTTCTCGGGCTCCACCCACCAATCGCTGCCTTCGGGAAGCGCCTCCTTGAAGATGTCCTGAAGGGCTTTCCTGTCATCATCCGCCATTTCTGGCTTCACCTTGTCGGCCTTGGGGATGAGGTTCTCCACCGCGTCGGAATCGACACGGGCGAAACGCGCGTCCTTCAGCTTCTGCTCCAGCAGGTTGGCGAAATGGGCGTCTACCTCGCAGTCCATCAGCAGCACGTCGTAGCCCTTGTTCTTCGCCGCCTCGATCTGGGAATACTGAGCCTCCGGGTCGGAAGCGTACAGGTAAACCACCTTCTTGTCCTTGTCGGTCTGCTCCGCCTCGATGGCCTTGCGGTAGTCCTCGAAACTGAAGTACTTGCCGTCGGTGTTCTTGAACAGGGCGAAGCCCAGGCCGCGCTCGCAGAACTTTTCGTCGGTGAGCATGCCGTACTCTATGAAGAGCTTGATGTTGTCCCACTTGCTCTCGTATTCGGAACGCTGTTCCTTGAAGATCTCCTCCAGCCTGTCGGCCACCTTTTTGGTGATGTAAGTGCTTATCTTCTTGACGTTTGCATCGCTTTGCAGATAGCTGCGGCTAACATTCAGCGGGATATCCGGAGAGTCTATGACGCCGTGGAGCAGGGTGAGGAAGTCGGGCACTATGTTGTCGACATGGTCGGTGACGAACATCTGGTTGCAGTAGAGCTGGATCTTGTTCTTGTCGATGGCCATGCGCTCCTTTATCTTCGGGAAATACAGGATGCCGGTAAGGGTGAAGGGATAGTCCACGTTCAGATGAATCCAGAACATGGGCTCCTCCTCCATGGGATACAGGGCCCTGTAGAACTTGAGGTAGTCCTCGTCCTTGAGTTCTGACGGAGCCTTGGCCCAGATGGGCTCGATGCTGTTCACCACGTTGTCTTCGGCGGTCTCCACTTCCTTTCCGTCCTTCCATTCGGTCTTCTTGCCGAACACCACCGGAACGGGCATGAACTTGCAGTATTTGCCGAGGAGCGAGGCGATGCGGCCCTTCTCAGCGTATTCCTTGTCGTCATCGTCTATGTAGAGGGTGACCACAGTGCCGCGGTCGCTCTTGTCGCACTCTTCCATAGTGAATTCGGGATTGCCTTCGCATTCCCATTTCACCGCCTTGGCGCCGTCCTGCCAGCTGAGGCTCTCGATGGTGACCTTCTTCGAAACCATGAAGGCGCTGTAGAAGCCCAGGCCGAAATGGCCGATTATGTTCTGGTCTTTGTACTTGGCCAGGAACTCCCCTGCCGAAGAGAAGGCTATCTGATTGATATACTTGTCGATTTCCTCTTCGGTCATGCCGATTCCGCGGTCCACGATCTTCAGGGTCTTTGCCTTTTCGTCCAGTATCACTTCGACCTTGAGGTCGCCCAGTTCGCCGGCGAAATCGCCGTTGGAAGAGAGGATCTGGAGCTTTTTGGTGGCATCCACTGCGTTGGCCACCAGTTCGCGCAGGAATACTTCCTTGTCGGAATACAGGAACTGCTTGATTACGGGGAAGATGTTTTCAGTAGTAACCCCGATTTTACCTTTTGTTGACATATCTGTTCGTTTTCTAATTCAAACCCGGCGGAAGCCTGACCGCCATGATACGGCAAAGGCAGACATCTCCGTCTGCCTTGAATCAATCAAAGTGAGTGCCAGTGACAAAATGGCAGAGCGCCCGCTCAGAGCGAGAAATGCCCGATGTCGCTGCGGAAGAAAAGATTGTCGCAGCGGACCTTCCTGGCGGCGGCAAGCGCCTTGTCACGCGCTTCCTGAAGGGTTTTGCCGCGGCCGATTACCATCAGCACGCGCCCGCCGGAAGTGTAGAGACGCCCGCCTTCGGACCTGGTGCCCATGTGACAGAAGCTCACTCCTGGTGCGGGGTCGAGCCCCTCGATGGCATGATTCTTCTCATAGCTGCCCGGATAGCCCTTCGACGCCAGCACGAAGCCGAGGGTCGCATCGTCCGACCACTTGATCTCCGGCATTTCGGTTCCGTCCGCAATGGCGGATACCATCAGGAAGAAATCGCTTTCCAGCCTGGGCAGCACCACCTCGGTTTCCGGATCCCCGAAACGGCAGTTGAATTCTATGACCTTGATGCCGTCGGGAGTCTTCATGAGCCCGCCGTAAAGCACGCCCCTGAACGGAGTTCCCTCTGCCACAAGGCCTTCAGCCACGGGTTTCATGATATGCTCCACCGCCCACTGCTCCTCTTCGGCAGAGATGAACGGCAGCGGGGAATATGCTCCCATTCCCCCGGTATTCGGACCTTCATCGCCCTCGAATGCGCGCTTGTGGTCCTGCGCAAGGGCAAGCGGGAACACCCTCGGACCGTCCACCAGACACATCAGGCTGAATTCGGGGCCGGTGAGGAATTCCTCCACCACAACCTTCCCCTTGCCGAACCTGTCGTCGAGCAGCATGGCCCTCAGGTCGGCCTCGGCCTGCTCAATATCCTGCGGTATGGTAACGCCCTTTCCGGCGGCAAGGCCGTCATATTTCAGCACTACGGGGAAGCGCTGCTCCTTTACATATGCGAGCGCCTCATCGAAATCCTCGAAAGTCCTGTACGATGCCGTAGGCACCCCGTATTTCGCCATTATGGTCTTTGCGAAATCCTTGCTGGACTCGATGCGCGCAGCCTCGGCGGAAGGGCCGAAAATACGCTGGCCGGCATCGGCAAAGGCATTCGCAATTCCCTTTGAGAGAGGAACTTCCGGGCCTACTACGGTGAGGTTAACCCCTTTTTCGCGCACGAAATCGAGCAGGCCGGCGATGTCATGGTCCGCAATGGGCACGCATTCCGCCTTTTCGGCGATGCCGGCGTTTCCCGGGGCGCAGTAAATCTTTGTGACGAACGGGGAACGGCTGAGCGCATTCACGATAGCATGCTCACGGCCGCCGCCGCCGACCACCAGCACCACGGCGTCTTTCAGATGTTCGATATCGAAGGTAAGGCCGTTGGCCTTCTTGAGGGGCAGGGAATAAATGATGGGCATAGGTCAGTGCTTGAAATGGCGTTCGTGGGTAAACAACATGGAGATGCCTTTTTCGTTGGCCTTTGCGATTGAATCCTCGTCGCGCACGCTGCCTCCCGGCTGCACTATGGCTTTGATGCCGTAATCAGCGGCAAGGGAGACGCAGTCGTCGAAGGGGAAGAAACCGTCCGAAGCCAGGACGAGGCCGGCCTTGAGGATGTCTTTCCCCTCGGCCTTAAGGGTGGCCTCCGCTTCCTTCAGGGCGATTTCGGCGGAACCGACACGGTTCATCTGCCCGGCGCCGACACCATAGGTCATGCCTCCCCCGGCAACCACTATCGCATTGGATTTCACATTCTTGACTATCTTCCAGGCGAAGTCAAGGTCGGCCAGCTGCGCCGCAGAGGGCTTAGCCTTGGTGACGCACTGTTCCCCGCTGACGGGAACGGTGCTGCTGTCCCTGTCCTGCGCGAGCAGGCCACCGTTTACCGAAGTGTACTTGACTCCGGGCATGTCGGCGGAATCGTCCATCCAGATTTCGAGGAGCCTCAGGTTCTTCTTGGCAGAGAGCACGTCCAGCGCATCGGCGGTGAATGACGGGGCCATCACAATTTCGAGGAAAATGGGCTTCAGCATTTCGGCCAGGCGGCGGTCAACCTCGCGGTTGACGGCGACTATGCCGCCGAAAATGGAGGTCTTGTCCGCCTCGTAGGCCTTCTGCCAGGCGTCGATGATGTCGGAACCGGTGGCAGCGCCGCACGGGTTCATGTGCTTCACTGCGCAGCAGAACGGTTCAGAGAACTCACGGACTATGTCGAGGGCTGCGTTGGCATCCTGTATATTGTTGTAAGACAGCTCCTTGCCTCCAAGCTGGATGGCACCGGCAAGGGAATAGGGCTCTTTCCGGGAAGTGGAGTAGAACCTGGCTTTCTGGTGCGGATTCTCGCCGTATCGGAGCTCCTGCTTGAGGTCGTATTCAAGGAAGAGTTTCTCTCCGAGGCCCGCCTGGGTGCGCATGTAAGTGGCGATGGCCATGTCATATTCCGCCGTATGCGTATAAGCTTTAGCCGACAGTTTCAGGCGAGTTTCCCGGGTGGTGTTGCCCAGTGCCCTGATCTCGCCCAGCACGGTCTGGTAATCGGCCGGCTGGCAGACAACCGTGACGCTCTCCCAGTTCTTTGCGGCCGAACGCAGCATGGAAGGCCCGCCAATGTCGATGTTCTCGACTGCGTCTTCCATGGTAACGCCTTCTTTCGCAATGGTCTGCTTGAAAGGATAGAGGTTCACGCAGACCAGGTCGATAGTCTCTATTCCGTTGTCTTTCAATGCCTTGAGATGTTCGGGAATATCCCTCCTGGCAAGCAGGGCGCCGTGGATGCGCGGATGCAGGGTCTTTACCCTGCCGTCGCAGATTTCGGGGAAGCCGGTGATGTCCGACACCGCCGTCACGGGAACGCCCTCTTCTTTCAGCAGACGCATGGTTCCGCTGGTGGATATAATTTCCCAGCCGAGCGCGGAGAGCTCTTTCGCAAACTCCACGACTCCGGTCTTGTCGCTTACAGATATCAGTGCTTTCATTTCACTATCCT
>JAFZLP010000156.1 GCA_017551405.1 Bacteroidales bacterium | reverse complement strand
TTCCGGGCTGGTTGAGCATCGGATACAGGGCCTGGATGAAGATGGTGATCTCTCCCTTGTCGTCGAAGTTGGTGAACTTCTCCAGACAGATGGTGTTCTTGTCCTTGATCCACGATTTGATGGCCGTACCGCCGTCGTTATTCCAGGTGTAGGACGAATACACGTAGCGGTCCTGGAACGTCAGGATGACGCCAGCGACTGCGCTGCGGTCGATGCTGAGGTCGGGGACGTATATCTCCAGCACGTCGGCTGCCTGGTAGGCGGCGTTGGTCGGGTCGTAGGAGAACTTGGCGTTCAGAACGACGTAATTCGAGGCCTGGTAGTCCTTGAACTGGATGGAGCCCGCTCCGAAGTTATTTCCGGTAGATGTGAACATAGCTTGATTAGTAGAGGATGCCAGGGCCGAAGACCTCGGTGGGTTTTACATAATAGCCGCCGCGATGGGCGAAGGTGATGGAGGAACCGTCCCAGCTGGAGTTACGCAGCCAGATGATGTAGGATTGAGCGGCGAAGCAAGCGTTGCCTTCTCCCATACCGCGGGCAAGAGCCATGCTGGTGCCCACGCAATCTGCAGGGAGTTCCTCTTCGAGATAGGCCTCTGAAGATGCGACGTTGCTGTGGCCGAGGCAGACGGTATCGAAGGAGATGACCGGAGCGCCGGTGGAGAAGTCCACGTCACACTCAGAGACGTGGCTGTCCGGCTTGATGTCATCCATCGTGATCTTGTTGCGCTTGACGTAGCCCTCAGCTTCGGCTTCCTCGGAGGTGACGCAGATCCTGCTGGCGAAGGCACTCTCGCCGGCGAAGCCGGAATCCGTGTTCAGCCAGTACATTTCGATGAAGACCTTGTCGCCCACGGCCGGCGCAAATCCTACGACCTTCAGATAACGGCCGCGCACGTTCGCGTCGCCCCAGTCGTCCTCGATGCCGGGGGAGACGATGACCGTCTTGCTCCAGCCGCTCGATATGCCGGCAGACATTCCGCAGGACATTTTGATGACGAGCTTCAGGGGCGCGTTCTGATGGACGATGCCCTTGATGATGAGGTCGCTCGGAGTCACCCAGATCTCGTCGTAAACGACGCCGGGAACGTTCTGAATGTGGGAAGGCGCATCACGGAGAATGGACTTGCCGACCAGGAGCCGGTTTGAGTTGATGCGGACGAAGGCGTTGTGGGCGGTCATCTCGGCGGGATTGCCGATGGAAGACGCGGCCTTCATATGAGATGCCAAGACCTCCCAGGCTTGCATTTGGGAATCAGAGAGCTGCTTGTACTCCCGGGAGATCCTGGACAACTGATTTCTTGTGGTAGCCTGAGCCGGAGTGCAGACCTTGCTCTGATAGGCACGGACGGAGAGGATGTTGCGGCCCTGTACATTGCGCGCGGTAACGTCCTTCGCGGTGCCGGCGAAATCATTGAAGGCTATGGAAGGCTTTGCTATCATAAACGTCTTATGCGTAGCAGCCTCTGATTCCGACACAAATATACAAAAAGTTTTCTAATTATTCAAATACAAATAATTAGATACTATTGTATAAAGTATTACTTTAAGTAAAATTACAACCCCATCAGGAAGGATTTCCAGCGGAAGATGTTGCGGTAGCCGGTCTCGGAGTCGAGCAGGAAGTACCGGAAATGCACCTGGTACTCCGGCAGGTCGAGGTCCCACAGATCCTTGTACCCGGGAACCTGCACTTCAACGATGCTGTCCTCGGCATAGCAGTTCTCCTGGGCGACGAACGAACGGAGATAGCCCGGCCTTCTGCCGCCGCCGGGCGTGGTGAGCTGGAGCCGTACCGCCAGCCGGTAGCGGGAAGGATTTGCGCAGCGGTCCAGGCGCACCCTGAACCGGATGGAAAGGGTAGTGACGTCCACGATCGACGCAGAATGAAACTCGCAGTACAGCGGTGGGAAGTCCTCGAAGGCCCTGGGCGCCGGCACGTGCTCATTGTCCAGCTGTGCGAAGCCGTGATACCCGGACACGAAGAGATTGTGGCCGGTGATGTGGTGGTCCTTGCGGAACGGCGGCCGGTGGCTCTGCACCGTAAGCGCCAGCATGTTCCACTGCTCCTGCGTGAGAGGATCAAGCGTCCGCCAGGCCTGCAGCGCACGAAGATGCACCGACTGCGCCTCCATCTGGCCCAAAGTACCCGGGAACTCCGGATGCGCCCGCTTCTTCCAGTAGCAGACGCCGTTCCGGTGGTAGAACGTAACGTCACCCACGGAAGACCAGCAGTCGGAGAAACGGATATTTGGCCTATATCGCGGCATACGGTGCAGTATCTGGAGGGGAGGGGCCTCGGGCCTTGAACTCTTGGACAAAGAGGTAGCTCAGAGGGACCTCGCCAGGTGTTTGAAATCAACTACAAGATACGAATAATTCGCGAGATTAACAAACTTATACATAGCGAGTTAAGCGGTAATTCACCGCCTCTTACCCGCCTCACCCGCAGCGGCGGCAGCCGCTGCTTCCTGGAGTAAATATATATACCCTTTTGCCGCCCTCCGAGCGGGGCAGGGTGCTCGAATACGCACTGACGTCGGGGCGTGAGACCCAGGGAAGGCCTTGGTTGCTGGGAGTCTCTAAGACGGGTCGGGAGAGCGGGTGCCGGCGGTTGATGTGGTGTTGCCATCAATGCGGGAAGCCCGGCTTAGAGTCTCCCAGTGACCAAGGAGCCGGAGCGAAGCGGAGGCTGGCCGGGGAGGCGGTCTGGCGTGATGGGGTTGGCGGGCTTTGGCGGCGCAAGGGCTGGGAGACCTCAGGCTCCCAGACCCCGACAAAGACCGGCATTGTGCGGTTGGCAGACGGCCTCACCGGCCTGGGCCGGAACGGCCCAAGTGCCCGAACAGAGGGAAAACGCTTGCGGCAGCGGATGCTGCCTTGTACTGACCCTCCGGCGCTGGGTGTGGCTGGCTCCGACGGACACACGCAGCGCCAGCAGCCCATCGGGCTGCCTCCCGGCTGCCCGGAACACTTCTGGCGGGGTTCACCCCGGCAGAGGTGTGGAGGAATAGCGGCCGGGTATGACCACGCCGAAGGCTTACCGAGGAGCGGGAGCGGAGGAAGTGAGCTGGCTCGCTTGCGGGACAGCTGACTTCCGGAGAGGGAGCGACCCAGCAGCGGAGCTGCGTAAGGCGGCAGGATGCTCGCAACCCACAGACACTGAAAGCGGGTGATGCCTGACGAGAAGCACTACGGCTATGCGTGGCTGCGCCGTGGTAGAGGAATTGGGGAAATTGGGGCCCCGATTCCTCT
>JAFZLP010000020.1 GCA_017551405.1 Bacteroidales bacterium | reverse complement strand
GCACAAAGATAGCAAAAAAGGGAATTTGGGATGAAAAAATCAGTATCTTTATAGCACGATGGAAAGAACAGGCAAAGCTAAAAGAAAAGTCATCTGCTCGGGCGAAATAGTGCTCGACATACTCATGAAAGGCGGTAAGCCGTTGAGCGCCAATCCGGGCGGCTCCACCTTCAACACTGCCATCTCGCTGGGGCGCGCCGGAGTGGAGACCTGCTTCGTGGGCGAAGTCGGCGGGGACGACGCCGGCCGTCTGGTAAAGGATTTCCTCGTCGCGAACGGGGTAAGCACCGGCTTCCTCTACGAGCACGCCGGCCACAAGACCAACCTCTCGCTCGCCTTCCTGAACGAGCACAACGACGCCCACTACAGCTTCTACCGCGACGAACCTGTCGAAAGGCCGCATTTCACGCTACCCGAAATCAACCCCGACGACATCGTGGTATTCGGCTCCTACTTTGCCGTGGCCCCTGCGCTGAGGCCACACATCACCCGCCTGCTGGACAGGGCCCGCAAGGCCGGCGCCATCGTCTATTACGACATCAACTTCCGTCCCTCGCATGCCAAGGACCTCTCCCTTCTGAGGCCGTTCATCGCCCACAACATGGCGGATTCCGACATAGTGCGCGCCAGCGCGGACGACATCGCCACCGCCTTCGGCGGCGAGGATCCCGGCTGCCCCCGTTTCATCCGCACCGACGGCCCGCGCCGGATAATGCTCAGGGACGGCCAGCGCATCACGGAATATCCTGTGGAACAGATAGATACGCTCAGCACCATCGGCGCCGGCGACAGCTTTAATGCCGGCATAGCCTACGGCCTCATAAAAGAGGACATCTCCCGCGAGGCCCTGCTGAAAGGGCTGCCGCAGGCGGCATGGGACGCCGTCATCGGCTACGCCCAGGCGTTTTCGCAGGCCTGCTGCAGGAGCCTCGAGAACTACATCCCGGCCACTTTAATTTGAATCCCGAAAAGAATCCGTAAATTCGCAGACAGAAAACCGATTACCGCAATTATATGAAACTCTACAAGATGATTCTATTGCTCGCAGGGGCCGCCGCCGCGTCGGCATGCTCCAAAAAGGCCCCTCAGGAGGCGGAATTCAAGTACACCATCGACCAGTTCGCGGATCTCAAGATCATGCGCTACCAGGTTCCGGGATGGGAGAACCTCTCCCTTCAGCAGAAGGAATACGTCTTCCATCTGTCGGAAGCCGCCAAGTTCGGCCGCGACATCACCTGGGACCAGTACTGCCGCTACAACCTGCCCATCAGGCACGCCATCGAGGACATCCTGAACAACTACAGCGGAGAGCGCAGCGGCGAGGACTGGGAGAACTTCCTGGTGTACGCCAAGCGCGTATTCTTCTCCAACGGCATACATCACCATTACGCCGAAGACAAGTTCTTCCCGGCCTGCGGCAGGGAGTACTTCGCATCGCTCCTGGCCGACGTCTCGAAGGACGGCGAGCTGGCCGTGGAGGGCGAAACCCGCTGGACCGGCGCCGAAGGGCTGAGCCTGAACGCCGAGGAGATGCTGGACATCATCTACAACCCCGACATCTACCCCCAGAGGCGCAGCACCGACCGCAGCAGGGACATCGTGGCTGAATCCGCAGTGAACTTCTACGGTGAGGGCGTAACCCGCAGTGAGGTGGATGCCTTCTACGCCGCGCAGGCGCGCCCGGGCGATCCGCACCCCATCTCCTACGGCCTCAACAGCAAGGTGGTCAAGGAGAACGGCAGGCTCGTGGAGAAGAAATGGAAGGTGGGCGGCATCTATTCCGCCGCAATCGAGCGCATCTGCGGCGAGCTCCGCAAGGCCAGGGAATTCGCCGAGAACGACCTCCAGAAAGAGGGCATCGACAAGCTCATAGCCTACTACGAGAACGGCGACCTCCGCACCTGGGACGATTATAACATCCTGTGGGTCAAGGACTCCCTCGGCACCGTGGACTATACCAACGGCTTCATCGAGGACTACGACGACCCGCTCGGCCGCAAGGCCACCTGGGAAGCTGTCGTGAACGTGAAGGATTCCGCCGCGTCGGCCCGCACCGAGGTGCTCAGCGCCAACGCCCAGTGGTTCGAGGACAACTCGCCGGTGGATCCCCGCTTCAGGAAGGCGGAGGTTAAGGGCGTGACCGCGAAGGTCATCAACGCCGTGGCCCTGGCGGGCGCCTGCTATCCCTCCACGCCCATAGGCATCAACCTGCCCAACGCCGACTGGATCCGCAAGGAGTACGGCTCCAAGAGCGTCACCATCGCCAACATCACCCACGCATACGACGAGGCGGCCCTCGAAAGCCCGAAGAGCGCACTCTCCGAGTTCGCCTGGGACCAGGCCGAGATAGACCTTGTAAAGAAATACGGCGACTACATGAGCGAGATCCACACCGACCTCCACGAATGCCTCGGCCACGGCAGCGGCCAGCTTCTCCCCGGAGTGTCCTCTACCGCCCTCGGTGAATACCAGAGCGCCCTCGAGGAGGCCCGCGCCGACCTCTTCGGCCTGTATTACAGCGCCGATCCGAAGATGGTGGAGCTCGGAATAGTGCCCGACAAGGAGGCCTACAAGGCCGAGTATGCCTCTTACATCCGCAACGGTCTCATGACCCAGTTCACCCGCGTGGAGCTCGGCAAGCAGAACACCGAGGCCCACATGCAGGACCGCGAGCTCATAGCCATGTGGTGCTACGAGAAGGGCGCGGCTGGGAACGTGATCGAAAAGAAGGTGCGCGACGGCAAGACCTATTTCGTGGTGAACGACTACGAGGCCCTGAGGGGCCTGTTCGCCGAGCTTCTCGCCGAAATCCAGCGCATCAAGAGCGAAGGCGACTATGAGGCCGGCAAGGCCCTCGTGGAGGGTTACGGCACCAATATCGACCCTGTCCTGCACAAGGAGGTGCGTGAAAGGTACGAGGCCCTGAACCTCAAGCCCTACGGCGGTTTCGTGAATCCGGAAATCACTCCGGTCTTCGGCGAAGGCCGCAAGGTGGTCGACTTCGAGATCAGCTATCCCGACGACTATCTCGAGCAGCAGCTCTATTACGGCGAGCGCTACCGCACGCTGTAGGTCCTGACAAAATGTCAATGGAATGCAATTTGACCTCCTTCACCGCGAAGGAGGTTAATTGTATATGGAAAACAAGCAATACGAATTCTTAAGCAAATATGCGAACGACCTTACCGAGGCGGCTTCCAAAGGCAAGCTCGACCCCGTAATAGGCCGTGACGACGAAATCAGGCGCGTGCTGCAGATACTGTCGCGCCGCACCAAGAACAACCCCATCCTGGTGGGTGAGCCGGGCGTGGGCAAGACCGCCATCGCCGAAGGCCTCGCGGCCAAGATAGTGGACGGCCAGGTGCCCGAAAACCTGAAGCGGAAAAGGCTCTTCTCGCTGGACATGGGTTCGCTCATCGCCGGCGCGAAATACCAGGGCGAATTCGAGGAAAGGCTCAAGGGAGTGGTAAAGGAAGTCGTTGAGAGCGAGGGGGATATCATCCTCTTCATAGATGAGATACACACCCTCGTGGGCGCGGGCCGCAGCTCCGGCGCCATGGATGCATCCAACATCCTGAAGCCCGCCCTGGCGAGAGGCGAGCTGCGCACCATAGGCTCCACCACCCTCGATGAATACCAGAAGTACTTCGAGCAGGACAAGGCCCTGGAGCGCCGCTTCCAGAAGGTGATGATAGACGAGCCCTCCCCCGCTGAGAGCATCGCTATACTGCGCGGCCTCAAGGAAAAATACGAGAACCACCACAAGGTGCGCATCGAGGACGACGCGCTCATCGCCGCAGTGAACCTGAGCCACCGCTACATCAGCAACCGTTTCCTCCCCGACAAGGCCATCGACCTGGTGGACGAGGCGGCTTCAAAGCTCCGCCTGGAGATGAACAGCGTGCCGGAACCCATCGACATCCTCAACTCCAAAATACGCGAGCTGGAGATAGAGAAGGAGGCGGTGAAACGCGAGGGTACGTCGCTGAAATCCGAGAAGATCGACAGCGAACTTGCTGAGGCACAGGCCGAAAGGGCCGAGCTCATGAAACGCTGGGATGCCGAGAAGAGTACCCTCAAGGAACTTCAGGACGCCCGCCAGGCCATCGAGGCCGACGAGAACGAGGCCCGTATCGCCGAAAGGCAGGGCAACTACGGCAAGGTGGCGGAACTGCGCTACGGCAAGATTGCCGCGGCCAGGCAGCGCATCGCCGAACTCGAAGAGAAGCAGGCAGCCGTGAAGAACCCCATCATGTCGGAGGCGGTCACTCCCGAAGACATCGCGGAGGTCGTGGCCCGCTGGACCGGAATCCCGGTGAACCGCATGCTGGAAAGCGAGAAGGAGAAGCTCCTGCGCATGGAAAACGAGCTCCACAAGCGCGTGATAGGGCAGGACAAGGCCATCGCGGCGGTGTCCGACGCCGTCCGGCGCAGCCGTGCGGGGCTCTCCAACGAGAACCGCCCCATCGGCTCGTTCCTGTTCCTCGGCTCCACCGGCGTGGGCAAGACCGAACTCGCCAAGGCGCTGGCTGAATTCCTCTTCAACGACGAGAGCATGATGACCCGTATCGACATGAGCGAATACCAGGAAGCGCATACCGTGAGCCGCCTCATCGGCGCGCCTCCGGGATACGTGGGATACGACGAGGGCGGCCAGCTCACCGAGGCCGTCAGGCGCAAACCCTATTCGGTAGTGCTGCTCGACGAGATCGAGAAGGCGCACGCCGACGTGTTCAACACGCTTCTGCAAGTGCTTGACGACGGGCGTCTTACCGACAACAAGGGCCGCACGGTGAACTTCAAGAACACCATCCTCATCATGACCAGCAACCTCAAGGAAGAGGAGCTCAGGCTGCGCATGCGCCCGGAATTCCTCAACCGTATCGACGAAATCGTGGTGTTCGACCAGCTCACTCCGGAGAACATCCGCGAAATCGTGAGGCTGCAGATGGCGCTTCTCAAGAAGAAGCTCGAAGCCGACAACGTGGTGCTGGAATACACCCCGGCCTTCGAGGACGCGATGGTGCGCGACGGCTACGACCCCGCTTTCGGCGCGCGTCCCGTGAAGCGCCTCATCCAGAGGGAGCTGGTGAACAAGCTCGCCCGCGAAATCCTGGAGGGCAGGGTGCATAAGAATTCCGCCATCGTCGTAGATTACTCGGATGGCGGAACTGTACTGAGGAACAAGTAGTTACTTGTACGAAGCCTTTACGAAGTCCGCGGCGCGGAGATATTCCGCGCTTTCGCGGACTCCGTCCATTATGGAGCCTCCCTCGGGCATGCCCTCGAGCTCGACAATATAGTCTTTGAGCCCGGCCTTGTCGGCTGCGCCGAAGATGGCGTCGAAGCCGACCATGCCGCTGCGGCCTACCTGGTACTTGTCCTTGATGTGGAGCATGGTGAAGCGGCCCGGATACTTCTCGAAGTATTCAACGGGGCTCTGCCTGCCGATTACGGCCCAGTAGACATCCAGCTGGAAGAACATCTTGTCGGCGTCGGTGTGCTCGATCATGTAGTCGAGCATCTTCACGCCCTCGACCTCGGTGAACTCGTGCGAGTGGCTGTGATAGCCGTACTTAAGGCCGGCCTCGTTGCAGAGCTTGCCCACCTCGTTGTAGAAGTCGCAGCGGGTCTGCAGCTCTGCGAGGGTGGCGGGAACCTCCGACCAGGGGGTGACGATGTACTCCATGCCGGCCGCCTTGTGGGCGGCTATGGCCTGTTTCCACCATTCCAGGGCAGCCGTAAAGTCGTGGGCTGCAGTCTCTTCCGGAGTGAGGTTGCGGGTGGCGTGCGAAGACAGCGGCTTGAGGCCCGCGGCTTCGACATCGGCCTTGTACTGCTCGGGAGTCACGCCGTAGAACAGGCCGTCGCCGTAGGATGCGGCCTCCACGGAGGTGTATCCCATCTGCTTTAGGGCGGCGAACACTTCTTCGTGGTTCGCGGCGTACTGCTCGGGGCTGCCTATGAGTTCGCGGATGGAATAGAGCTGGAGGCCCATCTCCTTTTCGGGCAGGGCCGCCGGCTTCCCGCACGCTGAAAACATCGCTGCCGCCATGAACATGAACAGGATTTTACGCATGGCTAGAGTTCCTTGATGCGGATGTTGCGGTACCACACGTCGTCGCCGTGATCCTGGAAGCCGATGTAGCCCTCGTGGTTCGGGCCGCCCATCTCCTTGAGGAGCACGTAGGCGATCGGGAAGTCGCCGTCTGCCTTGAACTTGCTGGCCTGGAGCATCTCGTTCCACTTGGGAGTCCACAGATGGTACTCGACCACGTTCACGCCGTTCTGGGAGTGCACGACGGTGCCGCCGTAAACCATGATGGATGCGGTGTTCCACTCGCCGTAAGGCTTGGAGTTCTGGGGCTTGGCGGGAATCATGTCGTAGAGCGATGCGCTCTTGCGGTTGCCGTCGATGCCGAGCTTGCCGTCGGGATGGTTCTCATTGTCGAGAATCTGGTACTCGGAAGCGCTCTCCCAGATGGGGAGGTATTCCTCGCCGCCTTCGCGGGGAACGGTAACTTCCTGGGCAAGATAGAACACGCCGGAGTTGCCGCCCTTGGAGATCTTCCACTCGAAATCGAGCTGGAAGTTTTTGAACTTGTGGGCGAAGATGATGTCTCCGCCGCCGTCGGACTGGGCCTCGCCGTTGCCGGAACCCTTGAAGCTGAGGGTGCCGTCTTCGACTTTCCAGTTCACCGGAACGGCATCCTTGCCGTAGCCGCGCCAGCCGTCGAGGGTCTTGCCGTCGAACAGGGTGATGTAGCCGTCAGCATCTTTGGCATAGGTGGAAAGGTCTACCTGTTCCTTTTCCACGACAGTGTAAGCGAGGGGATCCATTTCAGCTTTTTCCTTGTCCTTCGTGCACTTGCTGCAGCCCTTGCCGAGGAAGTATCCGCAGCAGCCGCCGACCAAGAACAGAAGGATGTACAATAAGACTTTTTTCATTTTGATTTATGGTTTCGGTTAGACATTCGGTATTTCGGGAAGAGTCCAGCCTGTGCGGTAGACAGGCTTGATGAGCCTTGCGGCGTATTCGCGGGCGTTCACCGGCTCACTGTATTCGCGGTCGAAGGTGGGATGGCCGTCCACGATGTTGAATTTGTCCACTATGACGTCGCGGATGGTGGCGTCGTCGGGGATGTTGGTG